>DASSXJ010000285.1 GCA_035703895.1 bacterium
CCTGGCGATGGTGATCACCGCAGCGCTGGGCGCCGGCATCCGCAACGCGATGATCGCGATCATGATCGCGTGGTGGCCCACCTACGCCCGCTATGTGCGAGGGCTCGTGCTCTCCCTGCGGGAGCGGGAATACGTCCAGGCGGCGCACGCGCTGGGCGCCTCTCGTGTGCGGGTCCTGGTCCGCCATCTACTGCCGGGGACGGTCTCCGCCATTGTCGTTCTGGGCACCCTGGATGTGGGGCGGGCCATTCTGACGTTTGCGTCGCTCAGCTTCCTGGGGCTTGGGCCGCCGCCGCAGATCCCGGAGTGGGGGTCGATGGTCGCCGCCGGCCGCAATTACCTGGACCAGTGGTGGATCAGCACGTTTCCAGGCCTCGCCATCCTCAGCTTCGTCCTGCCGATCAATGTCTTGGGCGACCGCCTGCGGGACTTTCTGGACCCGCGATTCCGAAACCGCTAGCCGCCGGAATCCGCCGGGCATGGGGCCCCGATCGCGTCCGGCTTATCTGTGCTGTAGCGCCTGGATCACGGGTGCCATGCGCGCAACGACCGTCTGCAGCTTCTCGGCCGGTTGCAGCAGCGTGGCGCGAACGTATCCTTGGCCGTCGCCGAAGGCGGTCCCCGGGAAGATCAGGACGTTGGCCTCGGTGAGGATATGGGCGCAAAATTCATACCCGCTCTGCCCCGTCGCGGGCACCCGCGCGAAGACATAGAGGGCGCCGCGGGACCACCGTCCGCCCAGACCCATGGGCTCGAACCCGTCGAGGAGAATCCGCCGCCGGTCCGCGTAGACGCGCCGCATCTCGTCGATGCACTCCTGCGGGCCTGTCAGCGCCGCCAGTCCGGCCGCCTGAGACACCGCCGGGGCACAGATGGTGAGCGTGTGCTTGATCACTTCCATCGCCGGAATCAGCGGGCGCGGGGCGACCATGTAGCCGATCCGCCAGCCGGTCATCGCGTAGGTCTTGCTGAACCCGTTGATGATGATGATCCGGTCGGCGAGGCCCGGAACGGCGGCGATGCTGGCGTGCGGCGGCCCCTCATACACGAACCGCTCATAGATGTCGTCGGCCACCACGAGCAGATCATGGCGCAGGGCCACCTGAGCCAGCTCGGCGATGGTCTCGGCAGGGATCACGGCCCCGGTGGGGTTCTCCGGGGACACCACAACCATCAGTTTGGTGCGCGGTGAGATTCGCGCTTCCAGCTCATGTGGATCGACGACAAACGCTCGGGCTTCGCGGGTGGGGACGCAGACCGGAATCCCGCCGGCGAGACGGATCGCCCGCGAGTAGGAAGTATAGTGGGGATCGGCGAGCAGCACTTCGTCGCCCGGGTCGAGCAGGGCCTGAAACGTCACGTACATGGCTTCCTGCGAACCGGCGGTGATGATCACCTGGTCGGGGTGCACCTCGGCGCCGTAATCGCGCCGGCACTTCTCTGCCACCGCTTCGCGGAGATCCCCCCGCCCCTGCCAGTGCGTATAGTGGGTTGCGCCCTGGTCCAGGGCGCGCTTCGCCGCCTCGACGATATGCGGCGGGGTCGGGAGGTCGGGATCCGCGCGTCCCAGGCTGAGCAGATCGCGGCGGCCCTGCGCCATCGCCAGCAACCGCTCCCGATCGCCGGAGCGAGTTTGAACGGCGCGCTTCGCCGCACGGGCCGCCAGGGTGTTTTCCGGAGTCACGCTCAACGATCTCCTCCTTTGCGGGTCCGCCCCACCCTCGCCTCCGCGAGGCGGAAGAAGATGGCCGCGGTATATTCGATGCCCTTGACGTAGTACTCGAGGTCGAGGTTCTCGTCGGGCGCGTGAATCCGGCAGTCAGGATTCGCAAATCCGGTGAGGACCGGCGGGATGCCGAGGTGTTGCGCAAAAACGCCTTCGGCCGTCGGACCGCGCCGCCCGGCCACCCAGCCCTGGCCGAAGACGTCGGCGCCGGCCTGCCGGATGGCCTGCACCAACGTGGCGGTATGGGAGGTGTGCCACGTCTGTCCCCGCGCCGAGAGCACGCGGATCGCAACGTCCTCAAAGCCGCTGCGATCGAGGTGCGAGCGAAGCTTCTGGATCTGGCGGCCGGCGTCCAATCGCGGCGGACAGCGGAAGTCCAGTTTCGCGCTCGCGCGGCGGGGTACTGCGGTCATCAGCACCCCGGGCGTCGTTTCGCCCGCCCACAGACCGCAGATGGTGCACGTCGGCTCGACATAGAGCGCCCGAATGAGATCCTCCCCCGTCCTTCCACCGGGGAACGTTTCCCGCCGCAGCCCGTGCTGCCTGCGGAGCGCTTCCGGATCGAGATCGCGCGCCTTGTCGCGAAAGTATTCCCAGTCGTCCTCGGTGAGCGCGGCCAGGTCATCCATCCACCCAGGAATGATGACCCGGTCGGTCCCGACGTCCTTGATAGTCCGCAGGGCCTCGATCAGGCGCCAGGCGGCGTCGTGGACGAGGACGGCTCTGCTGCTGTGCACATCCTCGCCCGCGGTTTCCACGGAAAGCTCCACGTACAGAATGCCTCTGCCGAAGAGATCGACCCGGGGCAGGAGCGTGGAGGCTTCGGCAGCCCCGTCCAGGCAAAATATCCCCTCCGTTCCATCGAGGTCTGCGGCATGGGCGAGCGCCCACTCCTCGAGATGGGCAGATCCGGTCTCTTCTTCGCCCTCAATGACGAGGCGGAGGTCGACCGGCAGCGCCTCCGCCGCGAGACAGGCCGCGGCCGCGAAGACGAACGCAAGACTCCCGCTCTTGTTGTCCACCACTCCGCGGCCGTACATTCGGCCATCGTGGACCTCCCCGCCCCAAGGATCGTACGTCCAGGCGGAGCGATCGCCTGCGGGTTTGACATCATAGTGCGCGTACCCAATCACCGCGGGCCCGCGCGGATCGGAGGGGGCGCGCCCGAAGAGCGTCGGGCCGGCGCCGGGAATGGGATCCGCCCGGACCGTCAAGCCGGCGGCCTCCATGGCGTCTGCAACGTACTGGGCGGCGACGTGGCACTGGGGAATGTCCATGGTGACGCTGGGGATGCGCACGAGATCGCGCAGGACCTCGACGTATCTTTCCCGGGATGCCCGAATGTGTCCCAAGACGCGCGAAAATCCCGCGGGCAGCGCCGCGGCCGGCTCGACCATGGCTTCCTCGCTCGCTAAGACTTGGTGATCGTCGAGTAGTCGGTGTACCAGCCTGTCGTGTACGTGACCCCGCGCACGTTCGATCGAAAGGCGTACGGCACCGCCGGCTGGTAGAGCGGCACAAACGGGCCCGCCTCGGCGATACGGCGGTCGACCTCCTGATAAAGCGCCACGCGCTTGGTGGGGTTCGTCTCGACCTCCGCCGTCTCCCCGAGCTTGACGATTTCCTGTGCCTCCGGGCTCGAGTCGGAGAACCATCCCAGGCGCTTGCCGACGGTGCGCCCGGGCAGGAACACGAGGTAATCGCTCACGTCCATGTAGTCGGCCAGCCACCCCCCGATGCCGATGGGGATCTTTCCGTCCCGCGACATCTGGACCTGGACGGTGTAGGGAAAATCGTTGAGCTTGAGTTTGATGCCGACGGCGGCGAGATCGTGCTGGACCTTCTGGGCAAGCACGCTGACGTCCACCCCGTACGCGGCGATCGTGCTGGAGAAGATGAACGTGCCTTCGATGTCCCCGAGGTTGGCCTCTTTCAGGAGCGCTTTGGCGCGGTCGCGGTCGGTCTTCGCCGCCTCGCGCGGGGGACGCGCCCCCGGGAGGTTCGTGGGGATCACCCCCGCGGCTCGAACGGAGCCCGGTCCCGTGAGCGCCATGATCCCGACGTAGTCAAGGGCGTACCGGACCGCCTGCCGGACCTTCGGATGGCTGAACGCGCCTCCCACCTGCGGGTTGTTGTTCATGACGACGTTGACGACATTCAAAGCCAGGCTGGACTTGACCGTCACGCCGGGCACGTTGCGCAGCTTTCGTGCCTGGTCCGCCCCGATCCCCACGACGATATCAAGGTCGCCTTTCTCGATCAACAATGCCTGGGTCCCCGATTCAACGACGTTGCGAAGCACCACACGGTCGAGCTTCGGCGCCCCGCGCCAGTGCGTGGGGTTCTTGACAAGCACGAGCTCCTGGTTGGGCGTGTAACTCGCCAGCATGAACGGTCCGGTGCCCGCGGAATGCGCATTGAGGTACGCTTCCGCCGTATCCTTCTCCTTGGCGTCCGCGCTGGCGTCACCGCCGTTCTGCATGACCAGCTTGGTGTCGACGGGGCTCAGCGCAGGATCCGTGAGGATCGGAAGGAGCGCGGGGACCGGCTTGCTGAGCTTCATCACGACCGTCGTGGGGTTGGGCGCCATGATGGCGTCCAGGCCGTTGAGGAGGAATGCCCCGTTCCCCTTGATATGCATCAGGCGCTCAAATGACCACTTCACATCGGCTGAGGTGAACGGGTTCCCACTGGCGAACTTCACGTTTGGACGAAGCGTGAACGTGTACGTCAGCCCGTCTGGGGAGATCGCCCAGCGTGTGGCGAGCGACGGCCTGATCGTGGTCACGTCTTCGCCTGCAAACGTGACGAGCGTATCATACGTAACATGGTCAACGTTATTGGTCGCGTTCTCCAGGGTTCGTCCGGGGTCCAGCGTTTTGATGTTGAGGAGCGTGCCGACGCTCAGCACAATCTCTGCGGACGCCGGTCCGGCAAGCGCTTCATGAACGTCTAGCAGACCGGCCCCGGCTGCAAGGAGGACACCTCGCGCTCCCTCCCGGAGGATATCCCGGCGAGTCATTGACTGCCTCGAGTGAGGGGACTGAGCCATCTTCGCGTCACCCCCGACAAACTATGGCTACTTCAGCAATACGAGATCCGGCTCCTTTCGGCGCAAGGCGTGGCCATGATTCGAACCGTTGACCTGCACATTCCGAGGACGTCTTCAGGAAATCTCCCGCAAGCCGGCGAGTCTCTCGAGTCTCAGAACCTGCACAAAACCGAGACTTCTGAGGCGGAAGGGATCGACTAAAATCCCAGACGGTGGCGGGCATGCCCCAAGGGTGCCCCAATGAGAATCAGCATTTGCCTGATGGTCATCGGACCCAGAAGAATCTGGCTACAGGTACCTAACGAGGAAGCAGTTGAAGTCCTGCTCGGCGGGCCGCCGCCTCGAGGCCGGCATCCCAGCACGCGAACACTACCAGTGTTTCGAGACGAGCAGCGATAGTCAACGCTGATGCCAAGTGGACGGCATCGTATGCACGAAGCTGGAATGACTCAGCCGTCTCGGCGGCCTTA
>DASSXJ010000286.1 GCA_035703895.1 bacterium
GTGGCAAGATTCCGAACCAGCGGATCGGCGATGACTTTGCTCGTGTCGAGGAGGATGGGAAAGCGTGTTCTGACGAGTTCGGACTCTTCGAGGTCAGACTCCCGGGCGAGCGCCCCGATCGAGAGCACGCCGCCCGCCTCGCGAACATAGTCGAGCCCCGGGATGCGGTTGATATCGATCAGGTGCTCGGGGCTGGCCAGCCGCAGCTTCATTAAAGGAATGAGGCTCTGGCCCCCCGAGAGAATCTTGGCGTTGTCTCCGTACTGTACCAGCAACGCGGTCGCATCGGAGATCGAGGTGGGGGCGTGGTAGCTGAACGCGGCAGGAATCATCGCCGTCCCTTTCTTTCGGAAGACATCTCGAATTATACTCCTCGGCGTTTGAATATGTACGTAAGCAATCGAACATCTGAGTACGCGTGAGGCAGGGATGCAGGCGGCGCCGCGCACCGCCGAGAAATACCCCCGGGATGCTTCGCCACTCCGTGATCTGGCGGCTGCGCGACACGACCACGCCGGCCCTGCAGGCGGAAATGCTGCAGGGTCTGGCCTACCTGCGGCTGGAGTGCCCGATGGTGAGGTCGGGCGATTACGGCGAGGACCTCTTCGGCGGCTCGCGGCGATTCGAAGACCCGCCGCCGTTCGAGGCGACGCCGGTCTGGCGACGCCGAGCGGACGGCCCTCCGGCCAACTACGACGTGGCCCTCCACCTCGACTTCGATGACTGGGACGGCTACCGGCTGTACAGCCCGCACCCCACCCACAAAGCGGCCTCGGTGTTTAACGGCGCGGTCTCGTGGGACGAGCTCACGGCGCGGGTGGACTGGTACTTCGACGGCGAGGCGCCAACCAGGCGGGGACACATCAAGCACGCGGCGATGTTCGTGTGGGCCGACGGCGTGCCGGAGGACGCGAAGCAGCGCGCCCTCGACGCCGCTCGCCGCCTCGCGGACGCGCCGGGCGTCGAAGCCGTCACGCTCGGCCCCAACGTCGGCCGGCTGGTCAGCGACTACGACTGGATCATGGACGTGCAGGTTCCGGATCGCGACGCCGCGGAACGGCTTCTGGCCGGTCCGCATTACGCGCGCGCCATGGACGCGGTCGCCGCCGCGACGAAGTACGAGTGGACGGCACGCGTGTCGCACATCATGCGCGGTCCATAGCGCGTCGCCTCGACGCACGCCGGTCTCACCCCTGCGGCCCTCCGTCCGGTTGGACGGGACTCACCCGGATTGCATCCGATGCTGGATCACGGCGGTGCGCTCCCTGCGCGTAAGTCCGTCGAGCAGCGCGGCGGCCTCGCGGTATGCCGGATGCGCGAAGAACGCCCGGGCGCCGCCCTCGTCGGCGCAGTGCACCTCGAGCACGAGGTCGGCCCGTCCCATTTTCGCCCAGCCCAGGTCGTCGGCGACCTCGAGCGCAAGAGCGGCATCGCAGTCGGCGCGCAAGGCGACGAGCGCCCGCCGCGCGTCACGCCTGCTGGGTGCGTCGACCCCCTCACGCCAGGAGTAGAGCGCCAGATGGCGCACCCGGCCCTGGACCGACGCCGGCCCCCTGTAGAGGTAATCGGCCCGGGCTGTCAGCTCGTCGTGCGTGATCGTGTCGATGAAGCCGCCGACCCGGTAGTGGTGGGGGTCGTCGTTGTACGCGTCCCACGACGCCTTGTCGCGGTGATCCCGGAGCAGCGCGAGCTCGTAGTTCGCGGCCCCGGACAGACCGAGGTCTTCCCCGAAGTCCACGGCATCGACGCGGCTCGCGTAGCTGATGTAGGCGAGCCCCTCCTTCGCCCGCAGCCGGTGCTCCGGCGTGGCGCGCTCGTTCCACCGCCACAGGACGACGCGCCGCAACACGGGTGAGATCGTCACGCTAGTACCCCCGCATGACGTGGGTGACCCGCGCCGTCCATTCGTACTTGGTCGCCGGCGCAATGCTGCCCATCGCGGCGGCGTACCGCGGGCCCTCCACCAGGGTCCGGGCCGCCGCCGGGTCCGTCAGCTGCACGTCCGCCATCCAATCGAAGTTGGCCGCGGTCCGGCCGGAGTTCTCGCCGGTCACGACCGACACGACGCCGGGGGCCTCGGCCAGGTTTCGCGCCGCCGCCAGTGCTCGCGAGCGCGCGGCGGCGTCCGCCTCGCCGGCCCAGAGGAACATCGCCGTATGCCGCACGAGCCCGCGGCGGACCAGCGGCGCCCCGTCGTATCGCCATTCGACGCGCGCGGTCAGCTCCGGAACCGTGACGGACGCGTTGAACCGCGCGACGGCCCGGTAGCGCTCGCCAGCGAGGGACGCGGCCGCGGCGGCCTCGTCGTCGAAGTCGAGGTGGAGCGCGAGGTCGTAGCTGCACGGCGGTCCTTCGCCGCGCGCGCGCCAGCGCGGCGTGCGCTTCCACGGCGGCACCGCGAGCAGCGGACTGGAGCCGCCGAACAGGTCGTCTCCGTAGTCGCCCGCCCGCACCGCGGCGCACTCCATCCGCAAGAAGGCCAGGCCCCGCAACATTGCCAGCTTCTGGTCCTCGCCGATCGTGTCGCGGTGGAGAAACAGCGTGGTGTGGCGCAGCATCAGTGCCGCATCCCGGTGGTCGCGACGCCGCCGATGATCTGCCGCTGGAAGATGAAAAAGAGCACCGTCAGCGGCACGGAGGCGATCGACGACACGGCCATCAGCGCGGGGAAGTTCGACGTCTCGGCGGACTGAAACGTCTGCACGGCGAGCGGGACGGTGGCCTTCGCCGTGTTGCTGATGATGAGGAACGGCCAGACGAAGTCGTCCCACGTCGACTGGAAGATCAG
>DASSXJ010000287.1 GCA_035703895.1 bacterium
GTGCCGACGATTCCTTGGCGGAACACGAGGATCACGACGATGAAGATCACCCCGGTGATGACCCCCCACGCGTCGGTCCATGTGGAGAGGAAGTCGCGCAGGAGCAGGAAGAGGGCCGCGCCGACCAGCGGGCCGAGGCGGGTGCCCATGCCGCCCAACAGGACCATGATCACCACCTGGCCCGATGTGGTCCAGTGCACGGCGTCGAGCGCCACGAACCCGTGACTGATCACCCAGATCCCGCCGGCAAGTCCCGACAGGGCGCAGGAGAGCACTACGGCGAGCAGCTTGAACCGATTCACCGCGTATCCTAACGTTTGTGTCCGGACGTCGTTCTCGCGGATCGCGAGCAGCACCCGGCCGAACGGGGAGCGCACGATCCGCCAGCATAGCAGGAGGCCGAGCACGATCAGCGGAAACGCGGCGTAGTAGTAAACTATGGACGACGAGATGTTGAGCCCGCCGAGCGCCTGCCGCGGGATGTCCTGGATGCCGTTCTCGCCGCCCGTGAGCGACCGCCACTCGTTGATCACGTAGAACACCATCTGCCCGAACGCCAGCGTGATCATCGCGAAGTAGATGCCGCGGCGCCGGATCGCGAGCGCCATCAACGGGAGCGCGAGCAGACCGGCCGCAAGCCCACCGGCGAGAGCGTTGAGAGGAAATGGGACCCCCGCTCTTTGTGCGAGGAGACCCGCCGCGTATGCACCGCCTCCAAAGAACGCCGCTTGTCCAAACGACAAGAGGCCAGTGTAGCCGAGCATAATGTCGAAGGCGGTCGCAAACAGCCCCCATACCAGGATGTCAACGGCCAGTACCGGGTAGATTCTGAAAGGCAGTAGGAGGCCCACCGCGACCAGCGCGGCCCAGCCGATCTTGCCCGCCATCCTATCCGGCCTCCGGGCTGCCGAACAGGCCGGAAGGGCGCAGCAGCAGGACGAACGCCATCAGCACAAAGACGAGCGTGTTGGCGGCTGGCGGGTAGTAGACGGCTCCGAGCGCCGAGATGACTCCCACGAGGAACCCCGTGACCACCGACCCGAAGATGGATCCCATCCCGCCGATCACGACGATCGCAAAGGTGGTGATGATGAGGTCGGACCCCATGAGCGGCGAGATGTTGCGCATCGGCGCAGCCAGCACCCCCGCGAGCCCCGCCAGCCCAACCCCGAACGCAAAGACGAGAGGAATCCAGCGATCGACGTCCACCCCGAGCGCGCGGGTGAGCGCCGGGTTCTCGGTCGAGGCCCGGATGATCATCCCGACGCGGGTGCGTTCGATGAGCCACCAGACGCCGAGGCAGATCAGGATCGAGAACCCCAGCACAAACAGACGGTAGGTCGGAAAGAACATGAAGCCGATCGGGACCGCGCCCCTGAGCTGCGCCGGGATGCTGTACGGGACTCCCTGCACGCCGAACCGGAGCCGCATCGCATCCTGGATCACCAGGGTCAGGCCGAAGGTCAGGAGCAGGTTGTAGAGGACGTCGAGATTGTACAGCCACCGCAGCAGCGTCCGCTCGAGGACGAACCCGACGGCGCCGACGGCCAGCGGCGCGATGATCAGAGCCCACCAGAACGACACCCCCAGCTGGACGCCCAGGAGATAGGCGGCAAACGCGCCCAACATATACAGCGCGCCGTGCATGAAGTTGACGACGTGAAGCATTCCAAAAATGATTGCGAGCCCGAGGCTCAACAGCGCGTAGAATGCGCCGCTGATCAGCCCGTTGAAGACCTGGACGAGGATGGTCTCCATCTGCTACCGGATGCGAAGGACGGGGGCGGGGCCCGGTCCAGGGTGCCGGGCCCCTGTCCCCCGTCCGTCAGCTATGATCAAGCGCCGCTCAACGTTTTGCCATGTTGCAAAGGTTCTCGCTGAGAGGCTGGAACGCTTCATTCGCGGGGATCTTGCTGACGAACTTCACGTAATCCCAGGGCTCTTTGACCTCGCTCGGCCCCTTCACCTGCGCGACGTAGGCGTCCTTGATCACGGCGTGGTCCTGCTTGCGGACCTCAGCGTTGTGGGCGAAGAAGTCGCTGAACTTGTAGCCTTCCAGCGCGGCCACGACTTTGTCCGCGTCGTCCGTCCCGGCACGCCGGACCGCCTCGAGATATTGCCAGGCGGCGGAGTAGTTGCCCGCCTGTGTGAAGCTCGGCCTGACTTTTGTTCTGGCCATGAAGCGATCCGCCCACTCGCGCGACTCTTTGTCCAGCGTCCACTCCCACGGCGTCGTGAACAGCGTGCCCTCGAGCGCCGCCGGGGTGAGCGAGTGAATATCGCTGATGAACAGGAGGCCGATGGCGAGGTTGATGCCCTGCTGGCGCAGGCCGAACTCGTTGAACTGCTTGACCAGATTCACCAGGTCTTGGCCGGCCTGCATCGCGCCCAGCACGTTCACCCCACCCGGCCGGAGCGTTCGGGCCTTGATCATGAACGTCGAGAAGTCCTCCGTCTCGTTCGGGAACGGCGTCGGGTCGCTGAGCATGACCTTGCCTCCCGACTTCTGGATCGCCGTAGAGAACGTCCGGTTCATGTCCTGGCCGTACGCGTAGTTGGGGTAGAGGATGTACCATTTTTTCCCGATGCGCTTCGTGACTTCGGTGCCGGTCCCATTCGCCAGCATGTAGGTGTCGTACGCCCAGTGGAATGTGTACTTGTTGCAATTTGCGTTCGTGACGGCCGTGGTGGCGCCCCCCACCACCATGAGAACCCGCTTCTTCTGGCCGGCAACGTTGGCGACCGCGATGGCGACCGAGGACGTTGGGACATCGATGATCGCGTTCGCGTTGTTGCGGTCGTAGAACTCCGCGGCCTTCGACGCACCAAGGTCCGGCTTGTTCTGATGATCCGCCGAGATCACCTCGATCGGGCCGCCCACCGCGTTCGGCCCGTACTTCTTCACGAAGTCCTCGGCGGCCATCCTGACCGCTTCGGCCCCGTTCTTGCCGGTGATGTCGGCGTAGACGCCCGATTGATCGTTAATGACCCCCAGGACCACTTTGCCGTGCATCAGCTTGACCGTCCCCTGGCCGGAAGCCGGTCCCCACAGCCCGAGGACGATCGCGAGCGCACAGATCAACGCTCCCCACCGTTTCATCCTCTCACCTCCGTTAGAGCACATGGCCCCGCGCACACCCGCGAGTGTCTCACACTCCAAGGTGCTCCAGCAGCTCGCGTTCTTGCTGTACCACCTCCTGATTGGAGAGACTTCTCACCGTCCTCCCGTTCACGATCAGGTGATGCGAATCCGCCACC
>DASSXJ010000288.1 GCA_035703895.1 bacterium
GGCGCAGTTCGTCGAGAGTCAGTGATCCGACGAGGCCCCCGCCGTCCGTCGTCCGGTCCACGGTGGGATCGTGGATGACGACTAGGTGGCCGTCTCGCGTGCGGCGCACATCGCACTCGACGGCCGGGGTCCCATCCTCCAATGCCCGCCGGAATGCCGCGAGCGTGTTCTCCGGTGCGTATCGGGCTGCCCCCCGATGGGCCACCCCGAGCGTCCGGCCCGTCCTGATAAACCGCCGCCCGCGACCCTCGGTCGACCATCCCGCCTCCGCCACACCCATCGCGGTCAACGTACCCGCCCCTCCGCCGCCTCGCGCGGCAGCAGTCCCCGGAGATCGTCGAGCACGAACTCCGGGTGCACCGACGTCTCCGCCAGATCCGATCGCCGGGTCGCGCCGGTCAACACCAGCGCGGTGTGCATCCCGGCCCGCACCCCCATCGCGATGTCGGTTTCCAAGCGATCCCCCACCATGATCGTGCGGTCCGCAGGCAGCCCCAGGCGATCGAGCACCGCTCGAGCCATCACCGCTGAAGGCTTCCCCACCACCTCCTCGACCCGCGCCCCCGTCGACGCTTCGATGGCCGCGATGATTGCCGCACAGTCGGGCAGCCCGCCTCCGGGGACCGGACAGTACGGGTCACGGTTGGTCGCGACGAATCGGGCACCGGCACGGACGGCGTCGAACGCGATCTGCAACTTGCGGTAGTCGAACCCACGGTCGAACGCCGCGACCACGACATCGACCGCTTCGGGCTGCTCGGTCAGGGAAAATCCTGCGTCGAGCAGTTCGTCCCGAAACGACCGTTCTCCAATGACGAAGAGGCGCTGCCCGGGAAACCGGGCCCGGAGATAGGCGACCATGACCTGGGAGGAGTTCACCACCGCGTCGGGCTCCGTCGGCACCCCCATCTGGGTCAGCTGCGCCGCGTACGCCTCACAGGTGAGCAGCGGGTTGTTCGTGAGAAAGACCACTCGTCGGCCCGCCCCGCGCAGCCCAGAGATCGTCTCGCGTGCGCCCGGCAGCAGCCGCTCACCGAGGTACACAGTCCCATCGAGATCCAGGGCGTACCCGGCATACGCGCCGGGGCGCGTCTCCGCACCGCTCACGGACCTGTGTTTCGATGCCCGAGGGGCCGAACCCCTCCGGAGCGCAGTTGAAGAAATGGTGAAACCCTCCGCCTAAGGCCGAAGGACCGCGCGGAGGGAAATCTCTGCGGTCCTGCGAAGCCCATCGATCAGGTCGCGCCGAGGAGCCCCCGATGCCAGGCAGACACTTTCTTCAGATCCCGGGCCCCACCAACGTCCCCGATCGCATCCTGAGGGCCATGGATCGCCCCGTCCCCGACCACCGCGGCCCCGAGCTGCCGGCGCTCGTGGGCGAGATCCTGACCGGGCTCAAGCAGGTTTTCCAGACTACGCGCGGCGAGATCGTCCTGTATCCTGGGTCCGGAACCGGCGCCTGGGAGGCGTCGCTGGTCAATACCCTCAACCCGGGGGACCGCGTGCTCGCGTTCAACATCGGCCACTTCAGTCACCTGTACGCCGAGTGCGCCAGGCGACTCGGCATGGCGGTCGACGAGCTCGACCTGACGTGGGGAGACGGAGTGCCTCCCGAGCTCGTCTACGAGCGGTTGGCCGCCGACGCCGCCCGCACCTATAAGGCGGTCCTCGTGGTGCACAACGAGACGTCCACGGGGGTCACGTCGGACCTGCGGGCGATCCGCGCGGCGATGCGCACGGCCAACCACCCGGCGCTGCTCCTCGTCGACGTGGTGAGCGCGCTCGGCAGCATCGATTTTCGTTTCGACGAATGGGAGGTCGACGTCGCGCTCACCGGCACGCAGAAGGGGTTGATGCTGCCGCCGGGCATGGCGATCGTCTGCGCCGGCCCGCGGGCGATCGAGGCGGGCGCGACATGCACCGCCCCGAGGTATTTCTTCGACTGGCGGCCGGTCCTCGATGACAGCCGGCGGGGCTACTTCCCCTACACCCCGGCCACGCTCATGCTGTACGGGCTGCGCGAGGCCATCCGGATGCTCATGGAAGAAGGACTCCCCAACGTGTTAGCGCGACACCGCCGTCTCGCCGAGGCGGTCCGGCGTGCGGTCACTGCGGATGGGCTCTCCATCCTCTGCAAGGAGCCGGCACTCTTCTCACACAGCCTGACCGCGGCCGTCGTGCCCGAAGGGACGGATGCGGAGGCGGTGGTTCGCACGGCGGCCCAGCGCCTCAACCTGGCGCTCGGCACAGGCCTCGGTCGGCTAAAGGGCAAGGTTTTCCGGATCGGCCACCTCGGCTCGCTCAACGAGCTGGAGGTCGTTGCCACGATCGCCGGCATGGAGATGGCCTGCATCCTCGCCGGCATCCGCATGCCCCTCGGCGCCGGCGTGGCCGCCTGTCAGGAGTTCCTGGTGAGGCCGCAGATGGCGGCGGTACGGACCGCTACTTGACGGCGTTGCTACCTCATCCTCGAAGCGGCGAGACACTGCCGGCCGCCGACCTCTGGGCGCTCGGTGTGCTTCCGGTCCTGGCGGCCGGGGCGCTCGCCGCCCTGCTGGGCATTTACTGGGATATCGCCTGGCACATCGACAAGGGACGCGACACGTTCTTCACTCCGCCACACGACTTCCTCTATAGTGGTCTGGCCATCGTCCTGCTGACCGGTCTGTACGCGCTGTGGCGAGATCGACGCAAGACCCCGGCCCATCTGCGCGTCGGCCCGCTGTGGCTTCACGGCGGCATCATGATCGTGTCCATCGCGGCGGGCCTCGTGCTCGCCTTCGCCCCGTTGGATGATCTCTGGCACCGTTTGTTTGGAGTTGATATTACCCTGTGGGGACCCATGCATCTCGTCGGCATTCTCGGCCTCACGCTGGCGAGCTTCGGAGGGCTGGTGAGTGCCTGGCTGGAGCGCGGTGTCGCCCGCAGCGCCCGGCGTTCCGCCCTGTTCGGTGACGTGACCCTATTCTTCGGTGCGGCCCTTCTGGGCTGGACGGTGCTCGTGCTGGCCGAGTACGAGTTCAATGTGCCGCAATTCCCGACCGTGTTTCATCCGATTCTGCTTGGCGGGCTGCCGAGCTTCGTGCTGGTGCTGGTCTCGCGGCTGAGAGCCCGGCCGTGGGGGGCGACCCTCGTGACAGTTGCGTTTACCGTGTTCAGAGTTGCCATTGCGATCTGGCTCATGACCGCCTCACGCTTGGACCTGGCCGGATTTTCCCGCCCGCTGATCCCGCTACTCGTACCATCGGGGATAACGGCCGACCTCTTGGCAAAGAGGCACGCTCCGGGATGGCTCGCAGGCACGACCGCAGGGCTTGTGACGATCGTCGTGAACCTCGCGGTGGTCCGAGCTGCAGACGGCATCATTTGGACGACCACGACGATAGGCGCCGCCCTCGTCCCTGCTCTCCTGCTCGCGGCCGTGGCGGGGTGGGCCGGCGCAGCGGTCGCCGGGGTGCTCCAACCCAGACTTGCCTGAGACCGCGCGTCTCCTCATGATTCTGATGGGGGTAGCGATGGGCGTCATGACTCCCGCTCTCGCCCGCCAACCCAGCCGCGCGGCACCGCCGCCTCAGGATGCGCCCAGCGTCACACTCACCATCCGACACCAAGCCCCCGGCACCCCAAGCGTGGTCGAGGTTCTGCTGACCCCGCCGGACGCGGCCGGAGGCAGAGAACTTTTTCTGTCGATGACGAAACCAAACCCCGAAAGATACTTGAAGAAGCGACGTGTCCTCACGCCTGCCGGCGTGGGAGTGTACCGGCTGGAATATACCTTCCCTGAGAACGGGATCTGGTATTTCTACCTACGGTACGGACCCGGACAGGCGGGTTTCTATGCCT
This sequence comes from bacterium, assembly GCA_035703895.1. Classification (NCBI taxonomy): domain Bacteria; species bacterium. Next base: position 3,844 of record DASSXJ010000288.1, read on the forward strand.
TTGCGCCGCTGGCCGTGGACCCGCGAGCAGGCGGTGAGGATACGGTGACCATGCGGATGAGGCGCGGCCTGTCGAACGGCGTACCGGCCTGGGTCCAGCCGCTTGGCTACGCAGCCTTCGGCCTGGTGGCCGCGCTCGCCCTGGCCGGAGTGCTCGTGATCTTGAGCCACCTCCGCCGGACCACCGGAGTCCTGACGCCGCCCATGGCGTGACTTGAAGTGGGCGATTCACGCAGGGGACCCGAATCGCCAGTGAGTCCCGTCGACCCAGGTCACTAATGCCCCTCGATGACTCCCATCATCCGATTGCTCGGGTACCACGAATCGACGCATTTCCACCCCGCAGCTTCGAGTAGTCGCACATACTCACCCTCCGTCCTCTCCCGACCGGTCCCCCAGCACATCATATGAATATCG
>DASSXJ010000289.1 GCA_035703895.1 bacterium
AGGGAGAGGCTACGCCCGCCCCGATCCGTGAACGTGTACATCTCCTTGTCGACGATGTCCGTCCCGCTTCCCACGCCGCGCTGAAACACCTCGGTGTGCTCGACCATCGGAGTGCGGATCTCCTGATATCCATACCGGTGCGAGAGATCGCGCACCCGCGTCTCTACGGTGTGCCAGCGGCCAACTTCCGCGGGGAGGATATCCTGCATTCCCCGCGGCGCCTTCACGATCATTCTGGCGTCCTCCCGGTCGTGTCTATGAGGGCACATTGTACCGGCCTCGCTCCACCCCTGTCAATTCGCGGGGTCTCGCGGCCGGAGGCTCCACGCCGCCCCCACCCCACCGCCCGCAGCGACCGCGATGAACAACGCGGCCACCTCGGCCCGGCCGAGGACGTAAGACGCGAACAGGACCCATCCGCGCGCTAGGATCCAGATGGCCGCCGCGACGGCGAGGGCGAGCGGGACCGCTGCCAGGCGCAACCACCGGCTGCGGAGCGACCGGCCGGCCGCGAGCAGGCACCAGGCGGTGAGCAGCCCGGCATAGCCGAGGACGAGGAGCACGGGCAGCGCTCTCGCCACCGGTCCCCCGGTGACACCGGGCAGGCGCCTGACCCCGAGAAACAGCACCGCGCCGATGATCAGCACCAACACGCTTCCGGCCACGCTGCCCGCGATACCGCGTCCCGCCGGAATCGGTCGCGATGAAGACGCCAGCGCCACCCCCACTCCCTGCACGATAAGGGGAAGCATCAACAACACCGGAATCAGCACCCACGTCACCCGCTCCCAGCTCGACTTGGGGTAGAGGTCGAGCAGGGCTCGAAGCCATCCCTCCCGCGCGGCCACCGCCAGCCCCCATACGGCGGCGCCTCCCACCGCGGCGCCCCACGCCGCAAGCTCCCAAAATTCCATGCGACGGGTCATCGTTCGCGGCTGTCCAGGAGGATCGTGACCGGGCCATCGTTGTGGATCTGGACGACCATGTGAGCCCCGAACCGCCCCGGCACCACCCGGACGCCCATCGTCTCGAGGGCGCGGTTGAACTCGCGGTACAGCGGTTCGGCTGCCTCAGGCGGCGCCGCCCGCACGAAGCTCGGCCGCCGGCCTCCGCGCGTGTCCGCATAGAGGGTGAACTGGGAGATGCTGAGGACTTCGCCTTCGACATCGAGGAGGGAGCGATTGAGGCGGCCGGCGTCATCGTTGAAGATCCGAAGGTGTCCCAGCCGGCCGGCCAGGTATCGGGCGTCTTCACTCGTGTCCTCGGTGCCGACTCCCAACAGGACAACCATCCCCGCGCCGATCTGCCCCACCAGGTCCCCCGGATCGTCGGGGATCAGGTTCGGCCGGGGCACCAGCACACGGACCTCAGCCCGCCGGACTCGCTGGACCAGTGCCCGCATCCCTACCGGACGTGTCGCCGCAGCGCGGCCGCGGCGCGCTCGATATCCTCGATGGTGTTATAGAAATAGGGGGAAAAGCGGACAACCCCGGGTCGGTGATCGATGATGATGTGCTCGCCCGCCAAGCCCGCAACGGCCGCGTGCGGGTCCGAGACCGGAACGGTCAGGATGCCGGCGTGTGCATCAATGCCTCCTGCCAGCCGGGGGGGAAGCCCCACGTCCCGCAGCGCCTCGGCGAGCGCGCCGGTCAACTCAACCTGACGGGCGCGCAGCCGCGCGGGTGTCAGTTCGTGAACGTATTCCAGACCGGCGCGGCCCGCGAACACAGCGGCGATGGCGGGGGTCCCGCCTTCAAGGCGGCGCGCGTCGTCGGCGTACTCAAAATGTGTCACGTCGAAGTCGAACTGGCGGCGATGCCCGAACCACCCCACAACCTCCGGCTGCAATCGAGGATGCAGGGCGCGGCGGGCATAGAGATACGCGATGCCGGGCCCTCCGAGCAGCCACTTCAGGCCCCCGCTCACCAGGAAGTCGATGCCGGCGGCGTGGACATCGATCGGGAGCTGCCCTGTCGACTGGTACGCATCGACGAGGAGGTGCGCGCCGCGGGCGTGCGCGAGGCGCGCGAGCGCCGCAACGTCTTGAATCGCCCCGCTCTGGAAGTAGACGTGGGATGTCGCCACACACACGGTGCGGTCGTCGATCGCGCGTTCAAAGAGCTCGAGGGGAACCGTCAACCGGTCGGGGCTGCGCACGAACGCGACCTCGACCCCCCGTCCCTGCTTGGCCAGCCACTGGTAGGCCACGGTGGGGAAATCGATGTCGGCGATGACCACCCGCGGGCGGGCACGATAGTCGAAGCAGCTCGCCACCGCGGAGATCGCGGCGGTGATCGACGGAAAGAGCGCCACTTCATCCGCGCTACTCCCAATGAGCGAGGCGAACGATCCCCTGAGCAGATCGAGTTCCTGCCACCACGGTCCGTACCACGCCGACGCGCCCATCGCGTTCCACAGGTCCAGGCATCGTGCCACCGCCCGCCGGACTCGCGTGCCGAGCGCTCCGAGCGAGCATGAGTTGAGATAAGTCGTCTCCTGAAAGACGGGGAACTCTTCGCGGTACGCTTCCCACGCCCCGGTGGACGCCGATGCGGCGGCAATGGTGGCGTCGGGGTGGAGCGGGCGGCTCACCGGGCCGCCGCTCTCTTGGGGGCCGCGCGGCTTGGGACGCGCAACTTCTCCAAGCGCGTCCGGACCTCGTCAAAGGTCCCCTCCTGTTTGGGGAACGCGAACCGCACGAACCGCCGCCCGGAGGCGGGATCGTGAAAGAAGGACGATCCCGGCACGGGGGCGACCCCGATCTCCTTGATCAGGTGCATGGTGAACGCGTAGTCATCGTCGTACCCGAACGGCGTGATGTCACACATGATGTAGTAGGCGCCGGACGGCACCAGACACCGGAACCCCGCCGTGCCCAGGATCTCGAGGAGCGTGTCCCGCTTCCGCTCGTACATCGCGGCCAGGTTGGCGTAGTACGTCCGCGGGAACCCTAGGGCCGTAACCGCGGCCTCCTGCAGCGGCGCGGCGGCGCCCACAGTCAGGAAGTCGTGCACCTTGCGAATGCCGTCGGCCACATGTGCTGGCGCGATCGTCCACCCGACGCGCCAGCCGGTGACGCTGTAGCTCTTCGAGATGCTGTTGACGATCACGGTGCGCTCGGCCATCCCCGGAAGGGCGGCCAGGCTTGTGTGGGTCTGACCGTCGTACAGGATGTGCTCGTACACCTCATCGGTGATCGCGAGCAGGTTGTGACGCTGGCAGAGATCCGCGATCAGCTCCAGTTCCGGCCTGCTGAACACCTTGCCGGTCGGGTTGTGCGGGGTGTTGATGATGATGGCCTTGGTCCTGGCGGTGATCTGAGCCCGGAGCTGATCGGGATCGAACGGGAACCCGGGCTCCAGCCGCAACTGGACGAACCGCGGTACGGCGCCCGAGAGCTTCGCGTCCGGGCCGTAGTTCTCGTAGAATGGCTCGAACACGATGACCTCTTCCCCCGGGTTCACCGTCGCGAGCAACGTGGCCATCATCGCTTCGGTCGCGCCACAGGTGACCGTGATGTGGCGCTCCGGATCCACGGTGATCCCGTTGAACCACCGGACCTTCTCGGCCAGGGCCTTCCGGAACGATGGGGCGCCCCAGGTGATCGCGTATTGGTTGTGCCCATCGCGCAGCGCGCGGGCGGCCGCCTCGAGGAGCTCGGATGGCGCGGGAAAGTCCGGGAACCCCTGCGCGAGGTTGATGCCGCCGTGCTCGGCCGCCAGCCGGGTCATCTCCCTGATGACGGACTCCGTGAATACGCCCACCCGTGATGCCGTCTCGATCATCGGATCCCTCCGCTCTTGTGCGCCCGCCTGCCCTCGCTCCGGAGGGTCAGTGCGAGACGACCCGCTCCACGCTGTACACTTCGGGCAGCTGGCCGATTCGCTGCATGACCGCCGTTAGCTGCGTGACATTCCGGATATCTACGACGATGTTGACGATGCCGACCTTGTCCTTGCGCACGCGCGCATTCACCGAGACCACGTTGGTCTTGGTCTCCGTGACCGCGGCGAGCATGTCTTTGAGCAACCCGACTCGGTCGAGCGCCTCCACCTCGATTTCAACCTGGTGCACGCCATCCTGCCCCGCCTCCCACTCGACTTCGACCAAACGCTCGGGCTGGCCCCGCAGGAACTGGATGTTCGGGCAATCCTCCCGGTGGATGCTCACCCCCCGCCCCCGGGTGATGTACCCGAGCACTCGGTCCCCCGGCAGCGGGCTGCAGCACCGTCCAAACCGCATCAGCACGTTGTCGACGCCGCGTACGCGAACTCCGTGCGCGGTCGTGGTGGGGGACGCGGGGCGATCCGCTCCCTCTGCAACAGCCGGCGGCTCCTCTTCGGGCGGTTCCCCGCGGAGGGACTGGACGACTTGGAGCAGGGAGACGTCGCCGTTGCCGAGGGCGGCGAGCAGCTCGTCTTCGTCGGGGAGGCCGAACTTCGAGGCCGCCTCACGGAGCCGCTCGGCCTTCATCGCGGCCGCGACGCTCCCGGTCCTGCGCAATTCCTTTTCGAGCAGCTCCTTTCCCCGCACGATGTTCTCGTCGCGCCGCTCGCGCTTGAACCATTGCCGGATCTTCGTCCGCGCGTTGCTGGTGCGGACAAACGCCAGCCAGTCGCGGCTGGGGCCGGCGCTGTTCTTGTTGGTCGTGACCTCCACGATATCGCCGGACTGCAGCGGATGGCTGAGGGGCACCAGCCGCCCGTTCACCTTGGCCCCGATGGTGTGGGACCCGACGTCGGTGTGAATCCGGAACGCGAAGTCGATCGGCGTGGCGCCCGCGGGGAGATCGATCACGTCGCCCTTGGGCGTGAAGACGAACACCTCGTTCTGGAACAAATCGATCTTGACCGAATGGACGAACTCACGCGGATCCTGCAGCTCCTGGTGCCACTCCAGCAACTGGCGAAGCCACGAGAGCTTCTGCTCGAACCCGGGGTCGGACTTCTTGCCGCCTTCCTTGTACCGCCAGTGCGCCGCGATCCCGTGCTCGGCCGCCTGATGCATCTCGACCGTCCGGATCTGGATCTCGAGGGGCTGGCCTTCACAGATCACCGACGTGTGCAGCGATTGATACCCGCTGGTTTTCGGGTTCGCGACGTAGTCGTCCACCTCGCCGGGGATCGGCTTCCACAACGAGTGCGCGACCCCGAGCGCTTCGTAGCACTCGCGGACGTCATTGACGATCACCCGGATCGCGAGCCGGTCGTAGATCCGGCCCACGCCCTGCCCCTGATACTTGGGGCGCTGCATTTTTTGGTAGATGCTGTACACGTGCTTCGGACGACCGGTGATCCGCCCCCGATCGACGCGGATCCCGGCGCGGTTCAATTCCCGATGGAGGGTCTCGACCACGCTGGCCAGCACCACCACTTTTTCCTGGCTGGCGCGCTCGAACTCGCCGGCGATTTCGCGGAACGCGTCCGGCTCGAGGATGGCGAACGCCCGATCCTCCAGCTCGCGTTTGATGCTCCCGATCCCCAGCCGTTCGGTGAGCGGGGCGTAGATCTCCAGGGTCTCCGCGGCCGTGCGTTTCTGCTTCCACTCCGGGATGTACTCGATCGTACGCAGGTTGTGGACGCGGTCGGCCAGCTTGATCAGGATGATCCGGAT
>DASSXJ010000290.1 GCA_035703895.1 bacterium
GCAGCCAGCGAATTCGGAAAGCCCCTGCGACCTTGACCTCGCCGCGCTTGAGCAGAGACTGGATGTCCTTGTAATGATCGTCGGGCAATGACCAGAGTTCCGCACCCGCACGGATGGCGGCACCTGCCAACAGGAGATCAACGGTCTTGCCTGTCTTCCCGACCTGCGCAAGCCCTTTGCCGATTCTTGCCGCAATGTAACCAGCCTCGCCGTCAACTTCGACCTGCGGCAAGGCTCGAAAGTCTGCTTCGCGGATACTGTATTCCTGTAGGTCACGGATCCCACTCAGCACTTCGACCAGAATAGGGGTGGCGACTGCAGCTTCTCCCGTGTCCAGGGCGCCCCGCACCTCTTTGACGATGCGAGGATCGGGTCCCGGACGCAGGTATGTGACCCAAACAGAAGAGTCGATGAGGCGCAGCGGCAACTACCTGCCCTCACGCATCGTTCGGATATCTTCGGGGGTCCACCGTATCGAACTCTTCCCGGCTGCCGACATGAGACTCCGTGTGCGATGCCGGCGCACGTACTCCCGCAAGGCCACCTCGACAGCCTCACGCTTCGTCCGCACTTTCGCCAGACGGCGGGCCTCATCGAGCAGCCTCTCTTCAATGTCCACGAGTGTTTTGGCCATGGTAGCCCCTCTTTTGTCCAATCGTATATCGTGATTAGATATCTTGTCAAGATATATAACGGACGTGAGAGGGCGGGCTACCGAATGGTCCTGGTCGATCGGTACTGCGAGGATTTCGCAAAATCCCCTCCGGCACCACGATTACCGAACTGTTCCTGCCTTGCGGCGTTGCGGAAAAGCGTCACATTTGTTCTCGACGGCCTGATCGATGTGCGCAGGCAGTAGCACTTCATCTCCCACCCGGAGCTTCCTCCGCCTCAGCGCTCCGTCTTAAGAAGGCCTCGTAGCAGAGGGCTTGGGCGTCACGATGGCGCCGACGCTTGCGCCCCCCCAAGGCCGGGAGGCGTTCGTATCTTGCCTCTCGATCCAGCCGTGAAACGCCATCTGGCTCTAGCGGTGCGTGATCAAAACACCGTCTCTCCAACAGTGATAGCGTTTCTCGACCAGGCCCAGAAACTCACACGCTCTCAGATGATCTCGTAGAATCCAACATATGAGGGTGAATTTGTGGCTTCGCCGGTCATGCGTTGTTGAAGTTGGATAGGAGGGGCGTGGTATGAGCGAGGAGGTCTCTTGGCTGGTCGAGTTGTGATTAAGCCGGGCCAACTCGACAATTTTCGGGCGCTGACCGGTGAGATGGTGGAGTCCAGCCGGCGCGAGGCTGGTGTCTTGAGCTACGAACGGTTCGTCAGCGAGGATGGTAAGTTCGTTTACGCCTACGAGCGGTATGCGGACTCGGCCGCAGCGCTGACCCACTTGCGAACATTCGAGAAGATGTTCAGCCGCCGCTTCCTAGGCATGGTGGACCGGCGGCGGTTCACGGTGTTTGGCGCCCCGACGGATGAGCTCAGGAAAGTGCTGGACCGATTCGGTGCGACGTACCTGCGGCGGTTCGACTGAAAAGACTTGTGAGATTCTACATGAGTCCGCACGTTACTCGGAAAAGCGGGATTCTGGGTGGCGGCCTGTTATCGATGGCTCCTCACAGATCGCCAGGCTTGTGCGGCGAGTTCGATCGCTGCGAGCGCGTCGGGCGCCCCTCCAGCCGTTCCCTTCTCGAAGTCCCCTTCGACGCGGCCCATGCGGTTCGTGACGTGCGCGAAGCACACCACGGCGCAGTGCCGAGCGTGCGCGAAGGCGTAGAGGGCTGCGGCTTCCATCTCCACTGCGAGGATGCCCTCTGCGCGACGCGCGCGAATGGAGGAGGCCGTCTCGCGAAATGGCGCATCTGTCGTCCAGGTCGTTCCCCGCACCACAGGTAGCCCTCGGGCCTTCAACGCCGCGTGAATGAGGCGGACGAGCCGTTTGTCTGCGTGACTGAACGCTGACACGGGTCGGTAATGGTAGCTGGTCCCCTCGTCTCGGAGTGCTTGATCGATGAGCACGAAGTACGGGGGTTCCCGCAGCGGCAGAATCTCCCCGGCCGACGTCACGCTGATCAAGAACCGGCAGCCGGAAGCGAACAACTCCTCGGCCACCAGGACTGCGAACGCTCCACCGACGGCACAGCCGATGATCCCGAGCCTCTGGCCGCCATGCCGAAAGACGTGCAGGCGGCTATGGTAACAGGGCCAGCTCGGATCGAGCCGTGCGCGGCCGGTGGCCACGAGGTACCGGACGATGTCGCCGTCAGGATCGAGGACACATACCTGGGGGACGGACTTCGGTCGCAGCCGCTTTTGGCGCCGCGCTTCCCGCAGCAAGCGGTTTGGCGTGAACATTGACGGGGCACGAAACTGCTTGTGCGTCAGGAGCGGCGCTCTCGATCGTATGATGCCCGCTCGTCTCCTCCCGGCCTCGCCGTCGGCGATCAGGTGACGGCGGAGACCGCCCGGGTGGGTTGGCACACTGCAGTCGGCGCTCCCGCTTGCGGGATTGACGCGGCCTGAGGCCGCTGCCCTGACGCCCCGGGATTCCAGTCTGCTCACCCGGTTACTTGGGCCCGTGCTCTCGCCACCCGGACACTTCTACGATAAATCCTTCCGGGTCGGTTGGCAATCCGATTCAGTGTTGGGATCTCCGAGAGGCCCGACTGAGTATGGCTATATGTATATCTTGACATCTTAACACTTCTCTGATATGCTACAGCCACTGTAAACGCAAACATCTGTCGCAGGCCGATGGTGGCGGCAGGCGTGAACGGCCATTCGCTCCTCAACCGAGCCCTGGAGGATCTCGTACGGACCTGATGGCGTGCACGACCCGGATCACGGCGGAGAACTCTCCCTACCTGGCGCCCGAACTGCGAACGCTCCTGGCTGCCGGTCCGATCATCGATATCCACAACTACCTCGTTCTTCATAGCCTATACGGTCCGATGCGTGTTGATGCGACGTGGCCTCGGTCCATGAAGGCCCTCGGGTTGACCGTCAACGAGAAGTTTGTGTGGGGACGCGACATGGCGCTCGCATGTCACCCGATCGTCCACCAACCCGTCCCGGACGATGGAGACCCCCAAGCGTTCAAAGAGAGCCTCCTCAGGCAGTCGGCCGACGCGCAGGAGCTCGCCCGACGCGAAGCGTTCATCATGGCCGCCAGCAGGTATGGCGGGGCACCGTGATCGCGAGGTCCAGATTCTCCTCTACCCTTAAAGCTGTGGCACGGAAATGCTGATAAGGAACACCGTACCGTACCCCTTCATTTTGGGGTCGTCCGCAACACGAAACATAATGCCTTTGGAGACGTATTCTAAGCTATGGTAACGATCCCCTGACACCACCCGTATTGGCTCTCCGAGAGCGGAACGAACTTGTTCCTCAGTGACGCCGGTGTGGAGGCCCTCCACAGTCATGTATTGAGGAGCGTAGTACACTTGAACGATTGAAACGAACCCTGTCCGTGCACAGACAACAGTCAGTCCCCCATCGTCTACACGTTCAGATTTGCCTGTTTCAGACAAGCACCCTGAAGCCTTTATACAGCCCATGGGCGGAGGCACGATGCCTCCCGCGCTGCTGTCGATGGGATTATAGTCGAACCAGGCGTACAGCGTATCGTCGCCGGCTTTCGAATACGGCATCGTCACCTTCGGACGTCCGAGCACCGCAATCACGTCGGTGAGCGACATGCCGACTTGCATGTGTCCAATGCCCTGGCCAGGCGTGATGCGTAGCGGATCATGCGACGTAGATGGCGCGGCAGGACTTGGCGTTGACGGAGCGGGATGACTAGGCAATGCGGGTGTTAGGGGACCTGGAACTGCAGCGGAAGGAGGGGGCGATGGCGAATTGGGCGTGGTTGCTCCCCCATTCTGGGATGCCAAGACTTCCGGCGACCACACTTTGTAATCCACGGTGTACGTGACCTCGAACCCAAACGGGATGATGGGACCAACCCAGACTGAATTGGCCTGCGCAATGAAATTGAGGCAGACGGCGACAGGCTGCGCGTGGATGTCCGAATCGGTGGTCGACGAGCCCTTCGAGAGCGTCGCTATCCGGTCCCCCGACTGTTCCCCCGAACTCCCCTGAGGTGACACCCATACGAGGATATTGAGCGCCTCGTTTGCCTTCAGTTCGCCGTGAATCCTAGACAGGGACAGGGCGCCATCCGGCGGAGAGACGCAGGCAACGCCGGTGCCTTTTTTCCCAAAGCCGTTGGCGCTGCCTTTGTACGCCATGGTGCGCACGATCGCCGATTCGAGCGGCAGCGCCATCGCGGCATGCGGTTTCCCTGGGTCGAGCACACGATCGACGAGGGCCTTGACCGCGTCCGCGGGTACTCCGTAGTTGAGGGGTTGACCAACGGCGACGATCGATTGCCCCAGCCGGGCCAGATCAAACCGGAACTGATCGACGACACCGATCACCCGACCATCCATCGTGAGGACCGGGCCACCACTTTCCCCATGGGTCATGGCGATGTCCATCTGGAAGACGTTGATGCCGCCGACGGCCGACGTGCGGTTCAACCCACTCACAATTCCTTTCGCAACAGATGGATCGGGATTGTTACACAGGGGATACCCGAGCAACACAATCTCTTGTCCGACCCTCACATCGCTCATCTCGGCAAGAGGGATCCGCATCAGCCCTTGTTGCGCCACCCGCAAGACAGCCAAATCGTTCTTGATATTCACCGCAAGGACGTCCGCAGGTTGAGGGGAGCCTCCTGGAAATTGCACGACGATCGACCGGTCTACTTCTGCGACAACGTGGAGCGCCGTCACGAGAATGCCGGACGAATCGACGACAAAGGCCGATCCACACGCATCCCCGGCGCGGACAAGTGCGATGGATGGCTTGAGCCGTTCGACGAGATCGCTCAACCCCGTTTGGGCCTTCACGGATGTTCCCGACAGCACGGTCAACATCACAGCGGTAACGGCGAGGCAGATGTTCTTCATGATCCCCCCCTCTCTCGCACGTCTGCCGGAAAATTGCGTTTAAGCGTGCGCACGCTCGGCCACCAGGAACAAGAGACCGTGGGTGGTCGTCATTTTCAAGGCGATCGTATCACCACGGCAGTCGCCCCACGACATCTTTTGTGAGGAGCCGGAGAAATCGTTCGGCGGACGAGCGATCCTCCGGTCAAGTTCCAACATTCCTCCGGGCGCGGATGCCTGGGTGATGGCGGCGGTGGAATCGGCCGAGCGCCTCATTGAGGCGCGGCTCCCAGCTTGGCCAACTCCTCCTGTGCGCTCTTCCCGATCGAGGTGTCACCCGCGAGCCGAACGACCCGTTGGAATTGCTCAGTCGCGCGGGCCGTATCCCCCTTCGCTTTGTAGACAACCGCGAGCTGATAGTGAGCCCAAGTATAGTCGTCCCTCAGCCTGACGGCTTGGAGCAGGTTCCGCTCCGCCTCCTCCAGGTGCCCCTGCCGAAGGTTCACGTAACCGAGCACAGCGTGCGCCGGGGCCAGTCCCGGGTCGAGGGCGATGGCCCGCTGTAACTGAGACGCGGCCTCGTCGAGCTTGTGCAAGTCGATATAGACTTCAGCAAGATCCAGGTGAGCTCTCGGATCCGACGGATTGGCTTCCACCCGCGCCTGGAGCGTCTGCATCCGGGCGACTATCTTCTCCTCCTCTCCCACCCCGGTCCCCACGATCTGGAACCCCACGGTGCGTGCCAAGCGGCCATCGACGAACACGTCGACGCGCCATTCCCCGACGCGAAACGCCGGCTCATGCTCCGCGATCGGCAGGCACCACCAGACCCGGTACTTCGGATAGAAGTGGTTTTGGGGAGGGGTGGACGTCCTCGTCTGAGTGGACTCGTACATAGAGCCGTCCGGTCGATAGGCGACGGCCCGCACAAGGCGGGAATTATCGACATCAATCAATGTGACGTGAACACAGACCTTAGGGTCGGTGCCGGTAAACGCACTCTCCACCCCAACGGGATCGCCGTTGCGGACGTCCCGCGCCACGACCACCTGCACCTGACCGGTGTCGGCGCCTGCCGGCGCGGAACCGGCCACCACCGCAGCGGCGGCCCCCGTGATCACGACTGTGCAAACTATCGCCGCTCGTCGGAACATTGGCTCTCCCCCCTTCACGGAGCGAGCGATGCGACATATCCCTCGAACTCGTGCTGGAACGCGTCGGAATCGAGCCCGAACGCGTTGACAAAATTGACGTCGGGATCCTCGGACGTTAGGAAGGCGCGGAAATATGCGAGGAGGGCCGGCTGACCCTTCGTTCTGACGAGGTACTCTACCGCGACGAATGCCTGAGCGTAGATGCGGTCCGGCCCTTCGCGTACCGCGCGCGCCGCCCACGCAGTGCCGGCCACCAGATCGGCGAAAGGGATCAATTCCTGGCGCCGGAATGCGAACGCCGTCAGGTTGACGCGCTCCCGGGAAGTCTGTGCGGCGGGTCGGAATCCCAGATGCGCGGCGGCCCGCAGCTCCTCGCGCACTGCGAAGCCTTCCTTGATCCACTGCGCGGCGGGGCGTGCGCCCCCCATGAGGTCATTGTGCAGGATGTGGGTCAGTTCGTGCGCGATGACCCGCGCGCGAGCCTCGCGCTGAGGGGCGTCGAGAAACAGCGGGGTACCGGCGTTGATAAAGACGCGCTCACCGACGACGAAGAAGGGCGCCTCCGCCGCCACGCGGCGTGCCTGGCCTTCGGAAACCCCGAACTCGTTCAAGAGCCCATCGTAGATCTCCCGCTGTGATCCGTAGACATACACGGTGACCGGGCGCGTGAGGCTGAGCCCCGTGTCGCCGCTAAGGAACTTCAGGCACTCCCAGAACAGCCTCTGGATGTCCTCGCCCACGGCGGGGGGAACCGATGGGCTCACCCGGAACACCACATCCTGCGCAGCACCCGATCCAGACTGGCCGCCGGGCCCCCCACTTTGCGAGGATGGCTGGGCCTGCGAAGGTAGCGCGAGGGCCACGGAGAGCAGGCACGCGGCCAGGATTCTCGTGGACATGCTATCCACCTCCCAGTGCCTCGCCTCAATCGTAGGGGCCCCGGGGGCGTCCCGGCATCGGTCGAAAGGCCCACCTGAGCCGAGAAATCACGCCCGCCGCCCCGCCACGGCGAAGAGCGTCCCGGCGCTGAAGAAACAGCCGGTCCTGTCGGCCTGTTCCAGTTGCCGGAGCCATTCGCCCGCCGCGCCCGTTCGTGGGTTCCGCTCTCGCGCTCCGGGTCTCACCCGCCAGGTCCGCGATAGCTTCCATCACGCGCGCTGTCAGAACGTCCCGCGTCTCCCGATGCGACCTCCGATCGGGAACGATCGCCGATCCGATGTGCACGGTGATCCTGCCGCGATGCGGCCAGCGTGTGCCAAGCGGCCACACCTGGTAGGTCCCCCTGATCCCGATCGGAATCACAGGCACGCCGGTATGGTGGGCAAGAAATGCCAGGCCCTCGTGCGGCGGCTGGAGTCGCCCGTCGGTACTGATCTTGCCCTCCGGAAAGATGAGAAGAGCGCCACCGCGCCTGAGGTTCTCGAGGCATTCCCTAATCGCCCCCAGGTCGAAGCGGCCACGCCTCACCGGGACGGGATGGAACGGTCTGACGAGCGGCCCGAGGATCGGCATCGTGAGGAGTTCAGCCGCGGCCAGAAATGTAAACCGGCGCTGAATGGCCGCCCCTAGAACCAGGGGGTCCATCTGGCTTGCATGGTTGGCGGCGAGGATAACCGGACCGCAGTCCGGGATGTGCTTCTCGCCGATCACCTCAAGTCGACAGCACAGGGTCAGAAGCCCTTTGAGAATCCACCGGAGCACGCCGTACCATATGGCGCCGAGCCCCGCCCGAGTCCAGGGACTGGCATTCGGTGGATACCCCTCCGCCCCCCGCTTTGAGCCTTCCACGGTTCTCTCGACCGCAGGACAGGTCACGGCCGGTCCCTTCCTTCCCACCACAGTAGTGGCTTCCCATAGACGGGGAGAATGGCCTTGTAGCCTGGCCTGTCCCCTTCGAAAAGAGGGATGGCGTTGATCCTGCCCGCGAGGATCCCCGCGTCCATGGAGCGCATTACCTCGTGCACAGCAACGTCCCCTGAAGCCACCAACTGCCGCCCGGATCAGGGCATGAGGGTACAGTAACCGGAAGCCTCGAGACATCAAACACCCACTCAGCCCCCCGGTCCCACAGCGAGGCGACATATCCGGGGATAGACCGATCCCCCAGTACGCCGGCAAAGAAGATCGCAATGAGAATGGCGAGCCCGAGGATGCCAACGGTGATTGAGGACTGTCGATTCAGATCTTCCGATGAGAGCATGGCTTGGTCCTCCCTCGATGTATATGCCGTCGGTGCGAAATCGCTTTCTAGTGCATCCCTCTTCTGGACTCTTGAGAACGGGCCATTGGTCTGTGGCCAGCGTACTCTTGGGGGCTGCCCGCGGCATCGATAGAAATGCGTAATCGCATACGTATCTTTCACGAGAGGGCGGGGAGGAGACCCGGGGCGACATACCCAAGTAGGCGCAGAGGGCCAAGGCACAGGGTGGAGTTGATGGTGGGAACCACTCGCTCCCGTCGCTCTAGCAAGAAGGAGCGGCTTCGCACCAGGGGACGGCGTCCGAAGAGAGCTATTACGTCCCGAGGCGCACCCCTGAGCGTACACAGCCGCCCATCAGGTCGGGAGCAGGCCCGCTTTTCGAGCCGTTCGATCGAACCCTCAATTCACAATCCGTTCGCGCGCCCGACGGTATTGATCGGACGGGAAGCGGAGGTCGCGACGGCTCGCGGCCAGCTCTTACGCTCCGATGTCCGCCTGCTCACCTTCACCGGAGCGCCAGGCATCGGCAAAACCCGCCTGGCCCTCGAAGTAGCCCTAGAGATAGTCGGCGAATTCCCCGACGGCGCGTTCTTTGTTGATCTGGCCCCCATCGCGGCGCCGACGTTGGTTGTCGCCGCCATTGCCCGGACGCTCCGGGTGAGAGAGGCGGGCAACGTGCCGTTGTTGGGATTGGTGAAGCAGGCGATTGGAGACCGGCGGCTGCTCCTCATCCTTGACAATTTCGAACAGGTCATGGCGGCGGCGCCGCAGGTCAGCGATCTGCTGACAGCCTGTCCCCGCGCAAAGATCATCGTCACCAGCCGGGCCGCGCTTCACCTGAGCTGGGAACACGAATTCCCGGTGCCGCCGTTGCGGCTGCCGGACCTGACCCACCTACCGCCTGCAGACGCGCTCTCAAGCTACCCGGCGGTGGCCCTCTTTCTCGAACGCGCCTGGGCCGTCGTTCCTGAGTTTACGCTCACACGCGAGAATGCTCGCTCAGTGGCCGAGATTTGCTCGCGTCTCGACGGTCTTCCCCTCAGCATCAACCTGGCTGCCGCGCGGATCAAGATGCTCCCTCCAGAGGCGATTCTGGAGCGGTTGCAGCGACGACTCGATCTCCTCACGGGAGGTGGACGGGATGTTCCCCCTCGGCAGCAGACACTGCGAGAAGCGATTGACTGGAGCTACGAGTTGTTGGATCCACCAGAACAGCAGCTGTTCAGTCGGCTCTCCGTTTTTGCGGGCGGATGCACGCTGGAGGCTGCGAACGCGGTGTGCGCTCCTGGCGGCGAGCTTCAAATAGACATGCTTGAGGGGCTGGGCGCGCTTGTGGACAAGAGCCTGCTCCAGCCGGTGGCTTCTGGCCACAGCGAGCCTAGGTACCGGATCTTGGACACCCTGCGTGAGTATGGGCTTGAACGGCTCGCCACCGCCGGAACAATAGAGCAGATCCAGGAGCGTCACGCCGCATTTTTCGTGGCTTTGGCTGAACGCGCAGAAGGCGGACTCGCGACCCCGGAGCAGGCGATCTGGCTTGAACGGCTGGAGCGCGACCACGACAACCTGAGAACCGTCCTGTCGTGGGCGGCGGAGCGCGGGGACACCGAACGGAGCCTGCGATTGGCTGCGGCGCTGACGCGGTTCTGGCTGATGCGCGGCTACTTTCGCGAGGCACGCGAGTGGCTCGAGGCGGCGTTGTCCGGAGACGGTGCGGCATCGGGGCTTGCGCGGGCCAAGGCCCTGCGTGGAGCGGCCCACCTCCTCTGGGTCCAGGGGGACTATGAGGGCGCAATTGCGTGCGCCGACGAGAGCCTCACGCTCGCCAAGGGGTCGGGAGACACCTATGGCGTCGCCTTTTCCCTCGGCACTCTCGGATTGCTCGCCTACTTCAAGGGCGACCTGGAGCAGGCGGTGGCGCTCTTGAATGAGAGCTTGCGCCTGGCCCGGGATTTGTCGAAGACGTGGCTGATCGCCCTCGTGTTGAACAACTTGGCGCGGGCGACGATTCGCCAGGGGCAAGCCGAACAGGCACTGGTCCTGCTTGAAGAGAGCCTGCACCTCGCCCAGGGTCTGGGGGACGGCTGGCTCATCAGCCTCGTGCGTACCAGCCTCGGCGTGGCCGCCCTCCATCTCGCCGATGGCGCGCAGGCGGCCATACATTTGAAGGAGAGCCTCGTCCTGGCCCGCCACCTGCGAGACCAGTGGGGGCTCGCGTGGAACCTCGAGGGACTGGCGGCGGTGGCCGGCGCAACCGGCCATCCGGAGCGGGCCGCACGGCTGCTCGGGGCCGCGGAGATGCTACGCAGCACGATGAAGACACCGCTGACCCCCTTCGAGCGCGAAGACCTTCAACATACTAGGGACGTCGTTCGGACAGGGTTGGGGGAGCAACCATTCGAGGCGGCGTGGGCGTTCGGCATGGCCATGGCACCTGAGCAGGCCGTCGAATACGCGCTGGCAGTGGGGGCTTCGCTCTTGCCAACGAGCGAGCATACTTTAGATTCGTCATCCGTTAGGACTTCAGTGCCCCTTACTCATCGCCAGCGGGAAGTTGCCGCGCTCATCGCATGGGGGCGGACGAACCGCGAGATCGCGACTGCGCTCGTCATTACCGAGCGGACGGCCGCGACGCATGTCCAGCACATCCTCAACAAGTTGGGGTTCAGCTCACGCGCGCAGATCGCCGTGTGGGCAGTCGAGCACGGGTTGTACGGGTCGCCGGTAGCTCCCGAGTAGCAGGTCCCGAGCAACTGGACGACTCCTAACACTCCGCACCCAACCCTGCTCCCGTTCGGCCCGGCCCTCTGACCACTCCACATTGCGCGCGTCGAGAGATACGTACCCGCATACGCAGTTTTGTCGATGACGATCGCCAGGTCGGCCAAATAAGATACCAGCGATAAGAGTTTCGCGGGCCTCTCTCTAGGGTCGGGAACGGAGAGTGACGATGAAAGAGGGCAAGGCCGTGGAGGCCCCCTGGATCAGTTCCCCGAGCCCCTCCTTGACGCAGCGGTTTCCCCGACCGATCGACCGCGCCGGCCGTCCATTGCGCGTTTCGGAACTCCTGTGGATCAGTCTCTACTGGTTCGCGAGCAGCTTCCAATGGGGCGCGCTCCTCGCCGTCGTCCTGCCGGCCGAAGTCCTCCGATTCGCGCCGGAGGCGCAAAAGGGCTCATATCTGGCGGTGCTCTTTGCCGCGGGGGCGGTCATCGCGCTAGTGATGAGCCCACTCGCAGGCGCCTGGAGCGATCGGTGCACGCTGGCCCTGGGACGGCGTCGGCCCTTCATCGTCCTGGGAACGCTGATCAATTGTGGCGGGCTCGTCGGGATGCACGCTGCCTCTAGCTTCCCATGGTTTCTCGGAGCCTTTCTGGTCGTCCAAATGGCCAACAATTTGGCGGCCGGGGCGTTTCATGGGCTCCTGCCTGATAAGGTGCCGCCTGCACAGCGCGGCCTCGGTTCCGGGCTCATGGGGCTGCTCATGATGCTAGGCACGATCGCCGCGGCCGTGGCCTCTGGCCGCCTCGTCGGTCAGGGTCAGACGGGATCCGTCTACTGGCTCATCGCGATCGTCCTGCTGGCGGGCATGACGCTTACCCTCTGGAAAGTGCGGGAAGAACCGCTTGAGGTTGCGCCCCCTTGGAGGCTCTTGGCCTTTGTCCGCTCCCTTTGGATCGATCCGAGACAGTATCCCGACTTCGCGTGGATGTTCGCCACGCGGGGCCTGGTAATGCTGGGCTACTACACGCTGCTTGCGTTCCTCCAGTTCTTCGTGAAGGACACGCTGCACCTAGCCCCGTCGCAGGCGGCGCAGACGACCGGGTTCCTCAGCGCGGTCGCGGTTGCGGCGGGGACGGTTGTGGCCGTGGCAGCAGGATGGGCTTCGGACCGCGTTGGAAGGAAGGCCATCGTCTCGATAGCAGGCACCTTTTTGGCCGCCACCTGCTTTGGCTTGCTCGTGCAGCCCCCCCTCTGGGTCCTCGTGGGCGTCGCCGTGCTTTTTGGGATCGGCTCTGGAGCCTATACAAGCGTCGATTGGGCTCTGGCCATTGACGTGCTTCCATCAGCGAACTCCGCGGCGAAGGATCTCGGGGTTTGGGCCGTTGCGAACACGCTGCCGCAGGTGTTGGCGCCCCTCGTTGCTGGGCCGATCCTCGATCACTATAATCGCCAAGCGTCGAATTTTGGCTACACGGTCATTTTCTCCAGCGCGATCATATATATCGCGTTGGGTTCCAT
>DASSXJ010000291.1 GCA_035703895.1 bacterium
AGCCGCTCGAGGTTTTGGTGATTGGGCGCCTCCCTCCTTAACCTCTCAAGCCCGTGGTGGCAATCCCTCGAACGTAGTAGCGCTGGAAGATGATAAAGAGAGCGATCGGAACCGCGGCGGCAATCGACAGGGCCGCAAAGATCTTGTCCCACTCGATCGCGTCGCCTTGGGCGAAGGTCGCGACGACCACCTGAACCACCCTGAGGTTCGCATTGTTCGTCACAACGAGGGGCCAGGCAAAGCTTCCCCACAACTCCTGGAAGGTGAGGAGCGCCACGGACAGCAAGATCGGGCGGCTGAGGGGGAGCATGATGTACCAGTAAATCCCCCAGTGACGGCAGCCATCAATCCGAGCAGCATCCTCCAGCTCTCTCGGGAGACCGAGGAAGAACTGCCTCAGCAGGAAGATGCTGAGGGCTCTCGGTACCATCGGAAAGACGAGGGCGGCGTAGGAATCCACCCAGCCCAACCCACGCACGATCAGGTACAGCGGCACGAGGAGGGCTTCGAATGGGATGATCATGATCGCCAGCACCAGGAAGAAGAGCACCTCTCTTCCCGGAAAGCGAATGCGAGCGAACCCGTAAGCGGCCATCGAGCTGACCACGACATCCAGAACCGTGACGCCCCCAGCCATCGCAAAGCTGTTCCAAAGATACCTGCCGAAGGGCTCGTCGCGAAACAGATGGCGGTAACTGTCAAGCGTCGGATGGACGGGAAGCAGAGTCCAAAGGCTCAATGGAAAGACGTACTGGAAGATTTCTGCGACGGGCCGCAAGGAGGAGAGGAACATCCATACCAGCGGAAGGACAAAGACGACCGCCAGGACGAGCTTAGCGGCCGCGCTCGCCCCGTGGAGGAGCCGGGTCCGCCCGCCCTTCAGCTCTAGCGCGAGGCTCACTCCGGGGGCTCCGCTCGCAGGATCCGGAACTGGAACGCCGCTAGAGCCAGGACGAGGACTAGAAACACGAACGAGAGCGCGGACGCGTACCCGAGGTGAAAGTACCGGAAGCCCTCGCGGAAGAGGTAGAACACAAGCACCATGGTGGCACTCAGCGGTCCGCCCTTGGTAATGACATACACTGGGGTGAAGATCTTGAACGCGTCAATGGTGTTCAAAACCAATACGAAGAGCGTGATACGGTGCAAGAGGGGCCACGTGATGGCCCAGAATCGCCGCACCGCACCCGCCCCATCAACTTCCGCCGCCTCATACAGCTCGACCGGAACCTCATGAAGGCCGCTGAGGTAAATGAGCATAGAAATACCTGACCACTTCCAGGCGGACATCAGGGCCATCAGCGGAAGCGCCTGGGCCGGGTTCTGGAAGAAGAACTGGGCGGGAAGATGCATGGACGCGAGGACGCTGTTCGCCGGCCCGTTGGGCGTCGCGAAGAGGATCTCCCAGAGGCCGGCCGCCACGACGTAAGAGATCACCACCGGCAAATAAAAGGACGTCCGCAGCAGCGCGATCCACCGGGTCGACGGCTGCACGAGGAGCGCCAAAGTGAGCCCCGTCGTGGTCTGCAGCGGCACCAGCATCACCGCGAAGATCGCCGTATTTCGGAGGGCCGTCCAAAAGATCTGATCGCCCATAAGCGATCGATAGTTGGCCAGGCCGACAAAGGGAGGATGGGGATTGACCAGATCATATATATGAAGGCTGACCACGAAAGCATAGACCAACGGGGCCACTCCAAAGAGGAACAGCCCCGCCATGGCCGGCAACACGAAGCTGTACCCGGCCAGCGCCGGACGGACGTTCGCGCGGCGCCGGCCGGGGGATCGTGACCTCAGAACGTCAACGGCGATGCCGTCAGCCTCCGGCTCCCTGCGCAGACCGTGAGCTGCCTGAGTTCATGGCGCCATGCACGCTCGGCCCCGTGGAACGGCGGGCCGGCCTCGGGGCGGATGCTCTCGGCGGACGGACCGAGACGCCGTGCGCGGTCGCATGCGCCCATGCGACTCCTACTTGTATCGCGACAGTTCCTGATCGATCCGGGCCGCCGCCGAATCCAGCGCGGGCTTGGCCGGATGGCCGAGCTGCACATCCTTGCTCACGTCGCTAAATTGATCATCGATGAAATCAAACGCGGGCGTCCGCGGCCGCGCTACACCCTCGTTGAGCAGTCCGTTCCAAAACACCGACCAGGGATACTGTTTCAGGTAGGTGAGGGTCGCGTAGGCCGACTTCTTGGCCGGCAGGTAACCGGTCGTGGTGACCCACTTCGTATGGCCCTCCCGGCCGGCGATGGTATCGACGAACTGCCAGGCGAGATCCTGCTGCTTCGTCTGTGTCGAGATCCCAATATGGTAGGCGCCGCTGTTCGTGGCGCCGCGCCGGTCCTTCGGGAGAAAGGTCACGCCGATCCGAAAGTTGGGAAAACGCTGGGCAATGTCGCGCAGTACAAACGGATTGCCTTGCATGAAAACTGCCTTCCCCGTGGCGAACAGATCGGGAGTCGGCTGGATGGGAGCGAGCTGCCGTTTGGTGTACAGATCTCCCCAAAACGTGAGCCCACGGACTGTGGCGGGGCTGTTCAGATACCCCGTGGCCCGCGTGCCGTCTGGACTGAGAATCGCGCCGCCGGCCATCGCCACCCAGGGCTGGATCACGTACATGTCCGGCGGATAGTAGGTTGTGGTGTAGGCCCATCGTGTCACGCGTCCCGCGTCCCGTTGCACGACGGTCTCCGAGGCCTTGATGAACTGTTCCCACGTCCACTGTTGATCCAGGGTGTGCGGCGGCTGGATTTTCGCCTGCTCGACCGCGTCCACGCTGTAGAGCAGTTGCTCCGTGGATTGATGCATGGGCAATGCCCCGATGTGGCCCTGGTACAACATGTCGCTGCGCGGGCCCGGATAGTAGTCGTCCTGATCCGCCTTCGACACCATCGAGTCCAACGGAATGATCATCTTGCGATACATGTAGCTCGCCATTTCCGGAAAATCCACAAAGAAGACATCCGGGGCTTGGTTGCCGGCGTACGCGGTGTTGATCTTCTGAAAGTACTCCCCAAACGGGAACGCTTGGATCTGCACCTGGACGCCCGGATGCGATTGCTCGAATGCCTTGCCAAAATCGCTCAGCGCCTGGTTCAAGTGGGGCAAGGTGTATCGCACGTGCCAAAACTGCAGGGTCACCGGCGCGGCCCCGCGCACGCCTTCCGTATGAACCACCGCGCTGAGGCCTCCAGCGGCAAGCCCCGCCACCACCCGCGCCGAGCCGGTCAAGAACGTCCTCCGCCTCATCCTCACCGGAGCCTTATCTGTCGCTCGTGCGCTCATGAGATGCCCTCCCCCTTTGCGAACCGAGCTGACTTATGTTCGGGCGAGCCAAGTGGCCGACGGACGTAGGTCAGGGACATGCCGCGATGGCTTCGATCTCGATAAGCACCTCCGGCATCGCCAGGCTGTGCACGACGACGAAGGTGTTGGGTGGGAAGTAGCTCGTAAAGTAGCGCGTCCGCACCTCCGCGATCTTCTGACGGTACGCGACGCTCGTGGTATACGTGGTTGTCTTCACCAGATCATCCAGCCTCGCCCCCACTGAGGCGAGCACGGTCTTGATGTTCTCGTAGGTCTGAACGGCCTGCGCCTCTATGTTCCCCTTCCCCACCAGGTTCCCGTCAACATCCAGGCCGACCTGACCCGCCAGAAAGACGAGGTTCCCAATCTTCGCCGCGTGCGATCCCTTTCCATCGCCCGGAAGTCCTCCGGTGGCCTTGTGTACCCCACGAACCGTTACTTCCTCTCTGCGCATGACCCCTCCCCCCACGCCCGATGTGGATTGACACCCCACCCAACGAGAGCGTGCACGCCCCGGCCGTGGGGCGATCTAGCCCCGCCATCTACCGTGCGAGCAGCGCCTCCAGCTCACGCAATCTCGCGCGCGTCATGTCCCGCTCATTCGAAACGGCATCGAGGATCCCTTCGGCCAGGGTGCGCTGGCTGACCAGATTGGTCGCTTGGACTTGGTCGATCCAGGCGGTGGGGATCGCACCGGCGCCCTCGAAGGCGCCCGCGATGGAGCCGATGATGGAGGCGATCGTATCGGCATCCCGGCCAAAGTTCGTGGCGTACACCACGCTCTCGCGAAAATGCCCCTCGGCCAGAACCAGCAGGCCAAAGACCGCCGGCACTGTCTCCCGTGGTTCGGCGGTATCGTAGAATCCCTCGGGGGGCTTGGACCCGAGCAGCCCCTTTTGAGGCCATGGGAGGAGCATGGTGTCGTAGAACATCCTCCGAAACGCTTCATAGCCGCCGGCGGAGTGCGCCAGCCGAACGGCTCCTTCGATTCGGCCGGCGATTTCGTTGCCCGCCGGCAAAAACACGCAGGCGGCACGGATGATCGAGTCGATCGTGGCTTCACCCCGCACCGCTTCGGCGACGCCTGCGGCGACGGCGCACGCGGCATCGCGGGCATAGCCTTCATGGATCAGGCCCGCCACGCTGTAGGCGTCGAGAGCCGCTTGCCGCGGATCGCATGCGTTCACGAGTCCGACCGGCGCGATACTCATTGCCGTGCTATTGCTCCCCATGCACCCCCGGCCCGCCTCGCGCGGCCGCGTCTCTTGCATGAACACCTTGTGATACGCGTTGACCACAGGGGTGAAGAACCACCCCTCCATCTCGTCGAGCCATGTCTCGGCCCACTCGTCGGCTGTGATGCGGCCACGCGCCCGGATGATCGCCGAGCAGAGAAGGTTCCGCAGACGGGTGTCGTCCGTGACCTGTCCGGCCGGCACCCCCGGCTCGAAGCGGGCGGTCGTCGGATCCGGCCCTCGAGCGAGGAGCGTCTCGACGGTCCCGAAGACTTCATCGATATGGCGGTAGCTCATCATTTCGGTCACGCCGCCCATGGCGTCGCCGATTGCGCCGCCAAGCAGGCATCCATAGATGGCCTCGTACAACCGGCTCCCGCATTTGCCGCTCATCGACATCCGCTCCATGAGACCAGACCTCGAGCCCCCAACATCACCGCGTGGCATCAGAGCGGACACCGCCGGCGGGTGCCGCTCCCGGAGCCGTCATGCGCGGCCGAGTCCCGCGACGCGTTCCACGAATAGACGCGCCAGCCGGGGGCCATCCACATCCAGGGCCACCATCGCGTTTGGATCCTTCCCGAGTTGATGGCGAAAATCCGCGACGGTCTGCCCTCGGCAGATCCCTTGGGTCTCAATCACGACCGGCAGATGCTCGCTGGTGAAGACGTCCGGCAGCACCGTGTAGCCGACGGCCGGCACGTCATTGAAGTGCACCCAAGGGCCCGCCCCATAGCGCGACCAGCGCGCGGAGGCGGGAGAGGCACGCTGGTATGCCATCTTGATGAACCGGCTCATTTCCACCAGGCGTCTGGCCGGAAGGTTTCCTTCCCGCTCCAGATGGCCGAGCTGCTCATCCGTCACATACACTTTCTGGCACACGTCGAGCCCGATCTGCACGATCGGAGCCCCGGACTCGTACACGATCGCCGCTGCCAGCGGATCATTGTAGAAATTGGCGGATGCCACCGGGCTGGCGTTGCCCATGGTCAGGACGGCGCCGCCCATACAGACGATCCTCTTCACGCGACCGGCAAACGACGGATCATAGAGGACCGCCAGGGCGATGTTCGTCAGCGGCCCGAGACCCATGACCGTGACCGCTCCCGGATGGCGGTCAACGTGCTCGAGGATCGCTTCAACAGCGCGACCGTCGACGGCAGCCAGATCGTACCGCGGCCACTCCACATTGCCGAGCCCGTCGTCTCCGTGGATGTGTTTCGCGAGATTCGGAGAACCACGAAGTGGCCCGGCGGCCCCTCTGCGGAGGGGGATCTCGTCGCGCGACAGGAATGCAAGGAGTCTTTGCGCGTTTACCGTGGCTTGGTCGACGGTGACGTTTCCGAAGACCGTGGTGATCAGATCGATCGAGAGCTCAGGTGAGGCCAGGGCGAAAAATAACGCTGCGGCATCATCGATCCCCGGATC
>DASSXJ010000292.1 GCA_035703895.1 bacterium
CTCACTGGTCATGGGGGGCTTCACCCCGATCGGCTCGCTCGTGGCCGGGACGCTCGCGCAGATTTGGGGCGCCCCGGGAGCGTTCCTCGTCGGGGGGGTGGTGGGACTCGCCGCCGTCGCCGCGGTGCTGCGATGGCGCACCGTGATGCCGCCGGGCGGGGTGGCGCCGGCCGCTTAACATCGCGCCGCGCCCCCTACCGGTACTTGTGAGCCACCACTTTGGGTTGGAGAAAATTCAGCAGGTAATCCGGCCCGCCAGCCTTGCTGTCGGTCCCCGACATGTTGAAGCCCCCGAACGGATGGCTCCCCACGAGCGCCCCGGTGCTCTTCCGGTTGAGGTAGAGATTCCCGCACATGAACTCACGCCGGGCCTTCGCCAGTTTTTCCGGGTTGAGGGAGTACACCGACCCGGTCAGGCCGAACGCCGTCCCGTTGGCGATCCGGATCGCGTCATCGAAATCGCGCGCGGGGATCGCGGCAACGACCGGGCCGAAGATTTCCTCCTGGGCGATGCGCGCCGTTGGGGACACGTCGATGAACACCGTCGGCGCGACGTAGTGGCCGCCCTCGCGCGCGCGCCGGCCGCCGGCGACGAGCCGCCCTTCGCGCTTCCCGACCTCGATATACTCGAGCACCTTCTGCTCGGCGCGGGCGTTGATGACGGGGCCCGCCGGATAGTTCTCCGGAGCCGGGCCCACCTCGAGCCGCCGGACGCGATCGGCGATCATCTCGACGACGTCGTGATAGACTTTGGGCGTCACCACGACTCGGGATCCCGCGGAGCACTTCTGCCCCTGATAGCCGTACCCCGACGCCACGACTCCCGTCACCGCGTCGTCGAGCGTCGCGTCGTCGTCGACGATGATCGCGTTCTTCCCGCCCATCTCCGCGATGATGCGCTTCAGCCAGATCTGGTCGGGGGGCGTCCGAGCCGCCAGCGCGAACATCGATGTGCCGACCTCGCGCGACCCGGTGAACGCGATCATGCGCACTTTCGGGTGGGTGACCAGGGCCTCTCCGACCGCGCTGCCGGGGCCGGCTATCAGGTTCATCACTCCGGGAGGCAGGCCCGCCTCGCTGAGCGCCTCCGCGATCAAGTACGCGGTCGCGGCGGAGTCGCTGGCGGGTTTCATAATCACGGTGTTGCCGGACACGATCGCCCCAAACGCCATCCCCGCAGGGATGGCCACGGGGAAGTTCCAGGGGGAGATGACCGCGACGACCCCGATGGGAATGTACTGGTATTCGCTCATCTCTCCGGCCGCCGGAGGCAGCGGCCGGCCGGGGCCGTATCTCAGGATCTCCCGCGCGTAATACTCTGCGAAATCGATCGCCTCGGCAACATCCCCGTCGGCCTCCGCCCAGTTCTTGCCGACCTCGTAGACCATCCAGGCCGAGGCTTCCATGCGACGGCGCCGCAGGATGTTCGCCGCGCGCATCATCAAGGCGGCCCGCTCCTCTGCCGGCACCCACCGCCACGATTCGTAGGCGCGGAGCGCCGCCTCGACGGCGGCGGCCACGTCGCGCGGCCCGGCCTGGTGGACCACGGCCACGACCTGGTCGGCCGCCGACGGGTTGAAGGACCGGAACGTCTCCCCCGTCCGGACCGGCATGCCGCCGATCAAGAGGGGGAACTCGCGCCCGAGCTGGGCGCCCACCGCGAGGAGCGCCGCGTCCATCG
This sequence comes from bacterium, assembly GCA_035703895.1. Taxonomy (NCBI): domain Bacteria; species bacterium. The sequence goes on from DASSXJ010000292.1 coordinate 1,682, forward strand.
CCTTCCGGCCGGGGGCCGTCGAGAACTCGGTGAGGGCCTCATTGCGGAACTCTGGAAGCGTCATCATGGCTCGTTCCCCTTTGCGAGGGTACGTCCTCGCCGCTAGGCCCGCGCCGCGACCGCCTTCGCGATCCGGTCGAGACCCTCTTCAATACGGGACAGCGACGTCGCATAGGTGAGGCGCATGAAGCCTGGGGCTTCGAACGCCTCTCCCGGCACGATCGCGACGTGCGCCCCCTCGAGGAGATCCTCGCACAGCGCCGCCGCGGTCGCGGGGCGGCCGGGCCGGCCGAGCAGGCCGCGCACGTCCGGAAACGCGTAAAAGGCGCCCCGCGGGGTGGCGCACCGGACGCCGGGGAGCGCGTTGAGCCGGGAGACGATGTACCGGCGGCGCCGGTCGTACTCGGCGACCATCTCGGCGGGGTCGACGTGCTCTTGGAGCGCGGCCAGCGCCGCCCGCTGCGCGATCGAGTTCGGATTGCCCGCCAGGTGCCCCTGGATGTCCGTGATGGCCGTGGCCACGGGCGCGGGCGCCGCGGCGAACCCGATCCTCCACCCGGTCATCGCATAGGTCTTGGACATCGAGTTGAGCAGCACGACCCGCTCGCGCGCCTCAGGCCAGACCGCGGACACGCAGTGGTGTTTGGCGCCGTCGTACACCATGCTCTCGTAGATCTCATCGCTCAGGAGGATGAACTCGTGCTTGCGGCTCAACTCCACAATCCCGGCGAGCGTCTCCCGGCTGTAGACAGCGCCCGTAGGGTTGTGCGGAGAGTTGAGCACGAAGGCGCGCGTCCGCGGGGTGATGAGCGGCGCAATCCGGGACGGGAGCGGCTGGAAATCCTCCCCGGCCTCGGTCGGGACCGGGACCGGCCTCGCGCCCGCCAGCTTCACCTGCTCTATGTACGACACCCACGCCGGGATCGGCACCAAGACCTCATCGCCCGGCTCGCAGATCGCCAGCAACGCGTAGTACAGCGCGGGTTTACCACCGGCGGTGATCACGACCTCCTCCGGCGCGTACCGGGCGCCGTAGTCGGCCTCCAGCCGCGCCGCGACGGCCTGCCGGAGCTCGATGATGCCGGCCGGGGCCGTATATTTCGTGAACCCTTCCTGAATCGCCCGCTCCGCCGCCCGCTTGATGACCTCGGGGGTGTCGAAGTCGGGTTCGCCCGCGGCGAAACTGATCACGTCGACGCCCTGCCGGCGCAGGCGCCGCGCGCGGTCGTCCATGCCGATGGTCATCGAGGGGGTGATCGCGCGGGCAGCCGTCGAGATGTGCATCCATTCCCTCCTGGACCGGGCGCTTCTACCGCGACACCGGACTGCGTCCACCGTCAGGGTCTGATATTCGCCCACGGAGGGGGCGCCTCCCGTTGCGCGTTGGGGCCGCCGGTGAAACCTCCACAATCTCTCCACACTGCGCTCACGGTCCGTCCACAGCCCTACCTTACCCTGGTTCTTGAACGTACATGAGGAGGGATATGCGATGAGAATCCTGGTGGGCATCCTGCTCGTGCTTGTGGTGGTCGGTGGCGTAGCTGGGATCGCGACGTATTCGTATAATTCCGGCATGGCTCAAGGCCTCGCCGAGAGTGGCAAATTGCCGGCCCCCGGTGCGGGGGGCGGGCCGTATCCGGTCTACCCGTACCCGGGTTATCCGTACGGCTACGGATTCCACGGGCCGTTCGGCTTCGGTTTCTTCGGATTCCTGTGGCCGCTCCTGTTCATCTTCCTCGTGTTCGCGCTCCTGCGAGGGGGGCGTGGATATGGGTGGGGCCATCACGGAGGGGTGCCGCACCGGTTTGAAGAATGGCACCGCCGGGCCCACGAATCCAAAGGCACCACCGGCACTGTGTGAGCACCGCTCGGGGCGAGGGGCCGCACCCCTCGCCCGTCCGTCTTGACGCGAACCCCCAGCCGGGAGCAGGTCGGATCTCCGTCATGAAGACGATTCTCGTGGTCGACGACGAGCCCAAGATCGTTCAGATCGCGCGCGATTACCTGGAGCGCGCGGGCTTCGGCGTCGTGGCCGCCGGAGACGGCCGCTCGGTGCTCCCCATGGTCAGGAGCGCCAAGCCGGATCTTATCGTCCTCGATCTGGCCCTACCGGGGATGGACGGCCTTGACGTGACGCGCGCGCTCCGGAGGGAATCCGAGATTCCCATCATCATGCTCACCGCCCGCGACGACGAAGCCGACCGGCTGGTCGGGCTGGAGCTGGGCGCGGATGACTACATCGTCAAACCCTTTAGCCCGAAGGAATTGGTGGCGCGTGTGCGCGCCGTCCTGCGCCGCTGGGATGGCGCGCGCGCGGGGACGGAAGTCGTCCGCGCCGGCGCCCTCGTGCTCGACGTCCCGCGAATGCAGGCAACCATCGGCGATCGGGCGCTCAGCCTCACGCCGACCGAGTTCCAGGTGCTCGCGGTGATGGCGCGCCAGCCCGGCCGGATTTTCACCCGCGGCCAGCTGCTGGAAGCGGTGCACGGCATCGCCGTGGAATCGTACGAGCGGGCGATCGATTCCCACATCAAGAACATCCGGCGCAAGCTCGAGCCCGACCCGCGCCATCCGCGTTACATCCTGGCCGTCCACGGCATCGGCTACAAGTTCGCGGACGAATGAATCCGCCGGAGTGCGGACAATCCCGACGGGGGCCCTGGCGCAGCCGTCCGCCGTGGTGGCCGGAGGACGAGCCCTGGCCGCCCGCCGGACCGCCTGGGACCCAGGCGTGGCAGCGTATGCGCCGCCATTTCTTCCGCCGCGCCGTACTGTTCTTTGCCACGGTCGTCATCTTGACGGTGGGGCTGTCCGGGCTCCTTTTGTGGGGCGCGGTGAGCCTGCTCGGCATCCTCCACGTACCGGCGGGCTGGGCCGCGTTCGGCCTGACCACGCTCGCGGTGATGCTCCTGTTCGTACTGGTGGCCACCGCGTTGATAGCCCGAGCGTTCCGCCGGATGGCCGCCCCGATTGAGGATTTGATGGCCGCGCTGGGTCGGGTCGCCGACGGCGACTACGCCACACGCGCCCGGGAACGCGGGCCTCAAGAGGTCCGGACCCTGACGCGGGCGTTCAACACGATGGCGGAGCGGCTGCAACGCCAGGAGGAACAGCGCCGCAGCCTGTTAATGGATATCTCGCACGAGCTCCGGACGCCGCTCGCCGTACTCCAGGGGAATCTGGAAGGCATGCTCGACGGGGTGTATCCGCGCGACGAAGCGCACCTGTCGTTGATCCTGGAGGAGACGCAGATCCTGGCGCGGCTGATCGACGACCTGCGGACGTTTTCCCTCGCCGAGAGCCTCGGGCTGAACTTGGTCAAGACGATGAGCGATCTGGCGGAGCTCGCAAGAGATGCGATCGCCTCGTTCCGGGCGCAGGCGGAAGCGGCGGGGGTCACGCTCCGGCTCGACGCCGAGCCCGATCTCCCGATCGTCGACGTCGACCCGGAACGCATCCGCCAAGTGCTCAACAACCTGCTATCGAACGGGCTCCGCTACACGCCGGCCGGCGGGACCGTCCGGGTGCGCTTGGCTGCGGACTCCAGACAGGTGGTCGTGTCCGTCGAAGACACGGGGACCGGCATCACCGCCGAAGCGCTGCCGCACATCTTCGACCGGTTCTCCAAATCCAAGGACTCCCGCGGGACGGGCCTCGGCCTCGCCATCGCCAAGAGCCTGATCGAGGCGCATGAGGGCGAGATCTCGGCTCAGAGCGTCCGCGGCGAAGGAACGGCGATCCGCTTCACGTTGCCCCGCTGAGCAGCTAGTGTCCGAACAACCAGCCGCCGTTGACGTGCAGCACCTCGCCCGTGACGAATGAGGCATCGGGAGAGGCCAGGTAGAGGACCGCGGCCGCGATGTCGTCGGGCCGACCGCCTCGTCCGACGGGGGTCTCGCCTACGATGCCGCGGACTCGCTCCTCCGACCACTGCCCGGTGAACTCGGTGCCGGCGACAAAGCCCGGCGCGATCGCATTCACCGTGATGCCGTGGGGACTCAGTTCGCGCGCGAGCGCATAGGTCAGCCCGATGAGACCGGCCTTGGCTGCGGCGTAGGCGACGGCGCCGGGCCGGCTTCCACCGGTGAACGCGGCGATGGAGCTGATGTTGATGATGCGGCCGCCGGGTCGGGGGAGATGCCCGGCAGCCGCCGTGGCCATCAGGAACGCCCCTTTGAGATTGGCGTCCACCACCTCGTCCCATAGACGCTCCGCTTCGGCAAGCGGGGTCTCCGTGGTGATGCCGAGGACAAACCCGGCGTTGTTGACCAAGACGTCGATGCGGCCAAACCGCTCGGCAATCGCGGCGACGCCGGAGGCGATGCTGTCGCGCCGGCTCACATCGACCCGTTGCCAGGTGACCTCGGGGCCCAGTGCCTCGGCGACAGCGTGCAGCCGGTCCTCGCGCCGCCCGAGGATGACGACCCGGTCGCCGGCGCGCGCAAACGCTTCTGCCGTGGCGCGGCCGATGCCGCTGCCCCCACCGGTGACGACGACTACGCGATCCGTTTTGGCGACCATCCGTCCCCGCTCCATTCCCCTGCTGGGTGGCGCGCTGCCGCGCGCACTGGAGATATGATCAGTCAGCGCCGGCCGGGTCACAACCGGCGGGTGGCCGGGGAGACGCCTGTACGGTCGAGCAGGGGGAATCGCCGAGGGGTCCTCAGGCGAACATATGATCGATCGTCGCGAAATTCACGAGATCCGCATATCCGCCGCACGTCCGCTGCACATCCCCTGGGTAAGATGACCATGAGCAACGACGCGAAAGGAGGTGTCTCTCATGATAGTGGCGCTCCTCCTGCTTGCCGGGTTGTTCTTGTGGGCAACGGGCCACATGGTCCTTCGCTAACCGCACAATACACGCACGTTGGTGGGGCGCGTCCCGATCAGGGGGCGCGCCCCGCCTGTTGGAGTGGCCGCTCGGATCGGCCCCGCGCGCGGGTCAGGACCGCTCGAACCAGGCCGACCAGTCCCAGGGGGTACAGCCGCATCATCCCGATGACCACAAGCGCGAACAGCACCATGCGGATCTGGCCATACGCGCGCAGCGCCTCCGAGACGACCTCCACGACCACCGCGCCGAGCACGGGGCCCGCGAGCGTACGCTGGCCGCCGAGGATCACCATGATGATGATGAGCGCCATCTCGTCGAACTTCATCCCGATGGGGCTCAAGAGCCCAATGTAATGGCCGTACACCGCCCCTGCGACCCCTGCGATGGCGCTGCTGGCGGCGAACACGAACCGCTTCCAGCGAAACGTGTTGACGCCAACGGCCCGGGCGGCGCCTTCGTCGTCGCGGATCGCCCGTAACCGGTACCCGATCCGGGAGCGCAAGAGGACAGCGAGGCCGCCAACCGTGAACGCGGCCAGGAGCAGGAAGATCTCGTAGGCAGGCCGCGGCGAGGGAGTGGAGAGGAGCTTCGGAACCGGGAGCCCCAGATCGCCGCGCGTGATCCCGTACTCCATGGAGATGAAGACGCGGGTCGATTCGGCGAACGCCCATGTCGCCAGCGCGAGGTAGAGCGCGCGCATGCGCAATGTCAGGGCGCCGATGCCATAGCCTACGATCCCGGCCGCAAGGCCGCCCGCAGCAACCCCGAGCGGGATCGGGATGCCGGAGCGGATGACGAGCAGCGCCGAGGCGTACCCACCGATACCGCTGAAGACGTGGTGCGCAAGTGAGAAGAGACCCGTGTACCCGGCGATGAGGTTCCAACTCGAGGCCATGATGACGTAGTAGCAGGCGACGGCCATGATATGGACCGGGTAATCGCCGAGGACCAGCGGGAGGAGCGCCGCCGCCGCGACCGTGGCGACGGCGAGGCCGACCCGGATGCCCGCCGCAGGCCAGGCCGCGCCGGGCGCGAGGGCGCCTGTCGCCGCCGTGGTTTACGCCTCCCGAGCCCGCTCGCCGAAGAGCCCGGCGGGCCGAAGCACGAGCAGCAATAACAGCAGCCCGAACCCGTAGACGTCGCGGAACGACGCCGAGAGAAATACGGATCCCAAACTCTCCACCAATCCGAGCAGCAGCCCGCCGATGATGCTGCCCGGAATCGACCCCAGGCCGCCGATCACGATGATCTCGAACCCCTTGACCGTGCTCAGCGCCCCGCTCTCCGGGTAGACCAGAAACACCGGGGCGAGCAGCGCGCCGGCCGCTCCGGCCAGGCCGACGCCGATGCCGAAGGCGCTCATATCGAGGCGCGGCAAGTTGATCCCGGCCGTCAGCGCCCCGAGGCGGTTCTGGGCGGCCGCCCGCAGCGCCCGCCCGAACCAGGTCCACCGCACCACGAATGCGAACGCCCCGAGGAGGACCACCGTCCCGAGAAACGCGACAAGCCGGCTGCCGTTGAGCGGGAGCGGGCCCAGCATCACCGGCGACGCGTAATCCCGGGGAGAAAACTGGTACGGGCCGAACACGACAATCGCCAAGTTCCGGAACAATACCGTCAGGCTGATCGTCACGATCGTCGCGTACTCGTCCAGCCGCTCGACCTGGGCGACAAACATCGGCTGGAGGAGCACCCGCTGGACGAGCATCCCGAGCCCCGCCGTGCCGAGGATGGCGAGGGGCAGCGCCAGGTACCATCGCGACGGGCCGACCCACGTCGAGATCCCCAGATACTGCAGATATCCGCCGATCATGTAAAACTCCCCCATCGCCCAGTTGATCATCTTCATGATGCTGTAAATGAAGGTGATCCCAACCGCCATCAGGCAGTAAATCATGCCGATCACGAGCCCGGCGAGGGTGTACTGGGCGATGAGGGTGAGGTCCACGATCTCAGCGACTAACGGGGCGCCGCGTAGCTCCCCGTTTTCATCGCGCTCGGAAAGAGAATCTGGGCCTTGTCATAGGTCTGCTCGTTCTGCGTGTACTGCAGGATGATCATCGGCGGCGACCACTGGTGCCAGGCGAGTCCGTCGGCCCGAGGGAACGTCACCTTGCCGCCGATCCAGGTATCAAACCGGCCCCGCTCCAGCTGCGCGATGATCTTCTTCGGGTCGCTGCTGCACGCCTGGTTCATCGCCTCGGCCACGATCAGTGCGTCGCCGAAGGAGTTGAGGTTGGCATAGATCGCGACGTCATGGTACCGCTTCGCGTACTCGAGCGCCGCCCACTTGCCGAACGGGCTCAACGCCATCCGGGGGTGGTAGTAGGAGAGATGAACGCGAGGTAGTTTCCCGCCGGGCCGAGGTTCTTCCAGTACTCCGGCCGCACCGGGAAGTCATACGACCCGAGCATCGCCGACTGGGGAAAGAGGCCGATATCGTGCGCCTGCTTCACGATCAGGTACGCGGGGGTGCCGACCCCGACGTTCAAGAGGAGGTCCGGCTTCGCGGCCTTGAACTTCAGGAGCTGCGGCGTCAAATCGGAGGACGTCCGGTCGAAGATCACCGCGTCCAGGGTCACGTCGAGCTTCTTCGCCGCGATGAGCGCCTTCGTGGCCTCCACCAGTCCGATGCCGTAGTCGGTGTTCTCGGCGAGCATCGCGACCTTATGCCATCCCTGCGCCTGGATGAACCCGAGCCACGCCGCGGCGCGGTCGGGGTCGATGGGGTGGGCTCGAAACACCGCCGCGAAGTGCTTCCCGGTGACATCGGCCGCGGAGGCCTGGGTGCTGATGTAGGGGACCATGAACTGATCCGCCAGCGGCGCGGCCGCGAGCATCGCCGAGCTGTGGAACGCGCCCCACACGGCCACGGCGCGATCGTCGGAGACCAGCCGCCTGAACCCCGCGACCGCCTTCTCCGGCACGCCGCTATCGTCCTCGACGGCCAGCCGGACCTGGGTCGCCGGCAGCGGGCAGCCTTCCTTGCCTCCGAAGAGGCCGCCCATCACCGTGTTGATGTACTGGACCCCCAGCTCGGCGCCACGCTGGATCAGCTGCCCAGCTGAGGCGTCCCCCGGAGGCGAGAGCGGGGTGAGGACTCCGAGGGTAACGGGTGCCGGCGCCGACCACCCCGGCGCGTGGCTCCCGACGAACACCGATATCACCACTGCTGCTACGACCGCAACCGTCCTTGGACTCATCCGGCTCCCCCTTCCGTGTCCGGCGCCGTCCGCGCCGGAGATCATGTGTGCGCGAAAGCGGCCGCTCACGACCCCGTGGGCGACGTTCCGACCAGCGTCTCCTGGACGATGGCGCGGAGGTCGCGCGCGAACACCTCGCGCGGGCCTTCCCGCTCCACACGGCCCATGACGATCAGGTAGACGTCGTCCGCCACCGCGACGGCCTCGGAGATGTTCTGATCCACGAGCAGGACGGTGATCCCCAACCCGCGGCTGCGCACGAGCAGATCGTAGACCTCGTCGGCCACGCGGGGCGCGAGCCCGGCCGTCGGCTCGTCCACCAGGAGCAGCGACGGCAGCGCGACCAGTTCCTTGGCGATGGAGAGCATCCGCAGTTGTCCGCCGCTCAGGACCGTCGCCCGAGATCGGCGGAGGCCGGCCAGCGCCGGAAACAGATCGTAGATGCGGACCAGGCGCTCCCGCAGCGTCACCCGGTCGTGCCGGATGGTCCATCCGCCGACGAGGAGATTTTCTTCGACCGTCATCTGCGGAAACGCGCTGGGCCCTTGAGGAACGTACCCGATCCCGATCCGCTTTCGCTCGTATGCCGACAGTCCTTGCATCTCGCGATCGCGAACCCATACGCGGCCGGCACGGGGCGCAACCAGCCCGAACACCACTCGGAGCAACGTCGATTTTCCGGCACCGTTGGGACCGATCACCGCGGTGATCCGGCCCGAGACCGCCCTCAGGGTGAGGTCGTTGAGAATATCGATTCCGGGATGGTATCCGGCGACGACGCGATCAACCCACAGCATGGGCCGCGTTCCGCTTACGCGCCGCCCGCGGACACAGCCGCCGCCCGGCGGCCTCCGAGGTAGGCTTCGATGACGCGGGGGTCACGCGCCACGTCGTCCAGCGTGCCTTCGGCGATCCACTCCCCGTTGTGCATCACCGACACCCGGCTGCACAGTCTGCGGAGCGTGGTCATCTCGTGGCTGACGACGAGAAAGGTGACACCGTCCCGCCGGTTGATCTCGAGGATCGCACCCACCATCCGGTCCTTGATGGTCGGGTGCACGCCTGCAAACGGTTCGTCGAGCAGGACCAAACGAAGCGGGCGCTGCACGAGGCAGCGGGCAAGTTGCAGCAGCATTGCCTGTCCGCCTGAGAGGTCGCGGGCCTCCGCATGCGCCAGGCCGTCCAACCCGACAAACTCGAGAGTCCGGCGGGCCGCCTCGCGCCCTTCGCCCCATGAGGCGCGCCGGTGGTCTGCGCACAGCGGCAGGAGGAGGTTTTCCAGCACGGTCATGTGCTGAAACACGCGCGGCAACTGGAATGTCCGCGCCACCCCGAGCGCGGCGACCGCATCGGGGGACATCCCCTGAATCGGCCGGTCTCCGAGCCGGATCTCCCCTTGATCGGGTAGCAGTTGCCCCCCGATCAAATTCAGCAGGGTCGTCTTCCCGGAGCCGTTCGGCCCGATCAGCCCGCGCACCTCGCCCGACCCGAGCGCGGTAGTGACATCGCGGACCGCGGCCACGCCCCCGAAGGACTTTCCGAGGCCGCGGAGCGTTAGGAGGGTCGAAATCATGCCCGAAGGTTCGCCGGGAGCCGCGAGCGGCCCTGTGCCCCCCAGAAATCACCGGCCCGCCGAGAGCCTCTCGGAGGCCCGGCCGGCGCCTTCGCGTCTCAACAAGACGTTGAGCAGGATCAGCACCGGGATCACGTACATCATCTGGCCCATCACCCACATCACCCCGCCGCCCAACCGCAGGTCATCGAGCGGGGTGAGCCCCCACAGCCGGGGGACCTGAGTGTAATGGAGGTAGAACGGGCGGCCGGCAAACGCCAGCGCGAACCCAACGAGGAAATTGATGAGGTCCGCGGCGACGACGAGCCCGAGTCGCAATCCGTAAGATGCGCGGACCAGCCTGGGCGTGGGCGACACGATGACGCCCCAAAATACCATGCCGGCTCCCACAAAACTCAGATGTTCAACCATGTGGACCCACCGGGACGCGAGGGTGGCATCGTACGCGAAGGGGAGGTGCCAGAACACGAGCACGCCGTTGAACAGGAGGAGCGCGGGGAGCGGCGACCATATCGCGTGCAGGACGCGGGCGGCCCGCGGGATCTGATAGAGCCGGCCCACGAGCGTCGCGGGCACGGCAAGGGCGAGCAGGGCCGGCGCCACGAGCAGCAGGAGCATGTGCTGCACCATGTGGATCGTGAAGAGGTATTCGGACCCCGCGTCGATCGGCGACAACAATGCGACCGCCAGGGCGAGCATGCCGCCCCAAAAGTACACCGGCTGAGGCGGCCGCGGGGGAAATCGCCGCGCAGCCCACAGAAAACCGAGGGCGGTAAGGGCGAGCCCGGTGCCGATCAAAGGATCCCAGTGCCACTCGCGCCAGGTGATCGCCGGCGGAGCCCCGCGGGTCGTGTCGCCGGCCGCGATGCCGCCCTGCATCGCGTCCGGGGGGCGGACCGTGATCCGGCGAGTGACGAGGACGCGGGGCACGAACGATCTGTTGTCGCTCGCCACGTACTCGACGGTGACGGTGTGATTCCCGGCGGACACCGGCACCACGACCGACGGGGTCCATGCCCTGCTGACGACCCGTCCGTCGACAGCGACGTGAATGCGCCCTCCGGCCGAAAGCGATGAGACAGGAGTCCAAGCCGCGCCGGCGGGTTCGAACAGCCGCACGCTTATGGGGACGTCGTGAGACTCAATGATCTGGCCATCGACCGGTGTGACCACCACCAGCCGGACGCGCGTGGTCGGGGCGCCCAGATCGGAGATCGACGCCACAAGATCGGGCCCCCCGAGAAACGCCAGCATGCCGACGAGGAGGAGGATATATCCGGGCCGGGTGAGCCGCGGCCGACCCCGGGCGATCATCAGCCACCCCAGGATGGCCAGCGCGAGACCCCCGGCGAGCGTGGCGAGCTGCGGACCCGTCACCGGCCCGCCCGTCAGCGGGTGCGCATTCGCCGGCGACGGAAAAAGCAGCGCGCCTGCGGCGACGGCCAACGCGGAAGGCATGCCTCGCCGAATACCACGCATGGGTGATCGAATGCTAGCGGATGTTCCGGCTGGAGGCCCGGTCGACCGCGCAGGTCAGTTTCAACAGGGCCATGCGGATGTACATCCCGGCCTCGGTCTGGTCGAAGATGATCACGCGCGGATCCGCATCAACCGAGGTCGGCAGTTCGCTGTGGGGTCCTTCGACCCGGGGCAGGGGGTGCATCACGACGGCGCGTTCGGGGAGCTGGGCAAGGATCTCGGCCGTGACCGAGAACGCGTCCCGGACGCGCTCGTACTGAGGCCGCGCCTCGTCCTCAAATCGCTCCTTCTGGATCCGCGTGACGTACAACACATCCGCGTCGCGCACACCCGCGGCGAGGTCCTCGGTCTGCACAAAGGGGACCTTGTGGCGGCGCAGGTAGGCAAGCAGGTCGTCCTTCATCTGTACCGCCTTGGGCGCAATCAACCGAAACGACACCCCGGGGTACTTGGCCAGCAGGTAGCACAGCGAGCGGGCGGTCCGCCCATTCAACAGATCGCCGGCCACGGCGACGGTCGCCCCCTCCAGCCGGCCGCGGACGCGCCAGATCGTGTAGGCGTCGAGCAGCGCCTGAGTCGGATGCTGGCCGGGACCATCCCCCGCGTTGAAGACGGGAACCGGACGTCTCGTACGCGGGTCGGCCGCAACGGCGGCCGCGCGTTCCGCGGCCCCCTCCTGGTAGTGACGGATGACAATCGCCGCGGGCCGGTACCGGCAGACCACCCGAATCGTGTCCTCGATCGACTCCCCCTTGGCCGCCGAGGAGAACTCGCGCGCGGCCTCGGAGGTCAGCACCCGCCCCCCGAGGTGATAGGTGGCAAACTCAAAGGAGAGCCGGGTCCGGGTGCTGGGTTCATAGAAGAGGGTCAGGACGATTTTGCCTTTCAATAAATTGCTGCCGCCGCTGTTGATGATTTCCTCGGCGAGGCGGGCTTCCCGGAACACACAGTCTAGCGCCGCGGGATCGAACTGCTGGGCCCGAAGCACGTGGGGCCATCCGGCCCACAGATGAAGCGTTGCGGGGACAGCCATGTTTCCCCTGTTCTTCGGCCCGGCCCGACGCCAGCCCTCCCCTGCCACGAGGGGATGGGCGGCGAAGGAAGAATTCTCCGGGGAAGCCACCCGGGATTTCCATTCCGGGAAGAGGAAGGAGCGCACCATGGTCCCCCCGGGGGCCGCGTACCACGACCTGCTCGTCGCCTATGCGGCCGCGTGGACCCGGCACGATCTCGACGCCATCATGGGCATGATGACCCCGGATTGCCTCTTCGAAACATCGGGAGGGCCCGACCCCTGGGGCCGGCGCTACGAGGGACATGCGGCAGTCCGCGACGCCATCGCCGAGATCTTCGACATGCTTCCCGACATTCGGTTCACCAGCGCCCGCCACTTCGTGTGCGGCGAACGGGGCGTGTCGGAATGGACGATGATCGCCACCCGGCCCGACGGAGGCCGCATCGAGGCGCGCGGGTGCGACCTGTTCGAGTTCAGAGAAGGGAAGATCTTTCGGAAGGACTCGTATCGGAAGCGCCGGCTCGTCCGGTAGCGATCGCCTGCGCGATGCGCGGCAAAGAGGGGTTTCCCGCGGCATCGCCGTACAAAGGGCTTCGTGCGCATCGACGTCGCGGCCCACATCTTGCCCGAGCGGTACTACGCCCGCCTCCAGCAGATGCCGGGATTCTACATGTCCAGGCGCATCAAAGGGATCCCCGCTCTCTGGGATCTCGGCGCGCGCTTCCGCATCATGGACGGATTCACCGAGTATCAACAGGTGCTCTCCCTCGCCATCCCCCCGCTCGACCGTCTCGGGTCGCCCGACGTCACCCCCGATCTCGCCAAACTCGGCAACGAAGAACTCGCTCGGCTGGTCGATGCGCATCCCGGCCGGTTCGCCGGCGCATTCGCCGGCCTGCCGCTCAACAATCCGGACGCGAGCCTCGCCGAACTCGATCGGGTGGCTCGCGATCCGCGATTTCTTGGGGTGCAGGTCTACTCCAATGTCGCGAAGCGCCCCTTGGACGAGCCCGCCAGCTTCGCCGTGATCGAGGAGGCGGTGCGCCGAGACCTGCCGATCTTTCTCCATCCGGCCCGGGCGGCGGACCACCCCGATTACGGGAACGAGGAGACCTCCCGGTACGATGTCTGGCAGATCTTCGGGTGGCCGTACGAAACGACGGTCGCCATGACGAGGCTCGTCTTCACCGGGCTATTCGACCGCCATCCCGACGCGGTGATCATCACCCACCATCTCGGCGCCATGGCGCCGTACTTTTCCGGCCGCATCAGCGGAGGCTACGACCAGTTCGGCACTCGAAGCCCGGAGGGCCAGGTGGAACGCCCGCCCGTCCCGCTCGCTCGCCCCCCGCAGGCGTACTTCACCAAGTTCTACGCCGACACGGCGCTTTTTGGCTGCCCGCACGGCCTGCGGTGCGGACTCGAGTACTTCCCCATTGAACAGGTGCTCTTCGGCTCGGACACCCCGTTCGACGCAGAGGGAGGCACCCGCTACATTCGGGAAACGATCGCGGACCTCGACGCCGCCGGGCTCTCCGCCGATCGGCGCCGGATGGTCGACGAGGGCAACGTGCGCCGGCTGCTCGCCGGACGCAAGATGGTCCGCGGTCCGTCGTACCCGTGACCGACGGCGCGAAGATCAGCATCCGGGGGCTACGCAAGAACTTCACCACCCGCTTCGGGCGGGTCGAAGCGCTCGGCAGCTTGGACCTCGACGTGCGCGAGGGCGAACTCTGTGTGTTGGTCGGGTCGAGCGGGTGCGGGAAGTCGACGCTTCTCCGCATCCTGGCGGGCCTGGAAACCGCCTCCGAGGGCACGGTTGAGATCCGCCGCGGGCGGGATCGCCGGGCGTTAACGGCGATGGTGTTCCAGGAACCGTCCGCCCTGCCGTGGCTGACGGTGCGGTCCAACGTCGCCTACGGCCTCCGGATGCAGGGCGTGGATTCGGACCACCGGAATCGGGTGACGGCGCAGTACATCGAGAAGGTGGGGCTCACCCGTTTTGCGCGCGCGTATCCCTATCAGCTCTCCGGTGGCATGAAGCAGCGCGTCAGCGTCGCCCGCGCCTTCGCCAGCGATCCGGAGATCCTCCTGATGGACGAGCCGTTCGGGGCCCTCGACGAGCTGACGCGCCTCGTCCTCCAGGACGAGCTCCTCCGCCTCTTCGAGGAGACCGGGAAGACGATCCTGTTTGTCACCCACAGCATCGACGAGGCTCTTACGCTCGGTGACCGCGTGGTCGTGATGTCCCCGGCGCCGGGACGGATCTTGAGCACGATCGCGGTCCCTTTCCCCCGTCCCAGGCGCGTCATCGAGCTCCGGAGGGATCCGGAGTACGGCCGTCATGTGGCGCGCATTTGGGAGCTCCTCGGCATCGACCGGGACCGCCATGCCGCATCGCCCGCCTAGAGTCCTCTCCTTCCTCTCGCCCTTCCTCATCCTCGCCGTGTGGGAAGGGCTCGCACGCGCCCACCTGATCGACGTCCGCTTCTTCCCGGCACCCTCCGCCATCCTCGTCGCGGGGTGGGGGGCGGCGCAGACCGGGGAGCTGTGGACCAACCTCCGCATCAGCCTGGCCCGGATCGGCGTGGGGTTTGCACTGGGGGCCGTGCCGGGGATCGCCCTCGGGATCGTAATGGGGCTCATCCCCTGGATCCGCCTCACCTGCATGCCGATCGTCTCGGCGATCTACCCCATCCCTAAGAGCGCCATCCTTCCATTAATTATGCTGATCTTTGGGATCGGGGAGCTGGCGAAATGGATCTTTATCGCCATCGGCGTCTTTTTTCCCGTATTGATCAACTCCATGGTCGGGGTGCTCACGATCGACCAGATCTACCTGGACGTGGGGCGCAATTACGGGGCCCGAGGGCTGACCTTTCTCCTCACGGTCGCCCTCCCGGGGGCGCTGCCCGTGATCTTCGCCGGCATCAAGCTGGGGTTTGGGCTCGCGCTCATCCTGGTCGTCATCGCCGAGATCGTGGCGAGCCGGGCGGGCCTGGGGTTCTTCATCTGGAACGCCTGGCAAATCTTCGACGTGGAGAAACTCTACACGGGCCTCATCGTCATCGGCATCCTCGGGTATCTGTCCAGCGAGGCGATCGATGCGGTGGAACGGGTCGTCGTGCCCTGGAGGCCCCGGAGCTGAGGGAGCGTCCGTGATCATCGACGTCCACACGCACTTTTTCCCACCCGGGTATCTCGCGGCGCTCGAGCGGGGACCGGATCCTTACGCCATCGACCGGGACGCCGCGGGGCGCACGATCCTGACCCTCCACGGCGCCCGCATCCTGACCATGACCCAGGAGATGACGTCTCCCGAAGATCGGCTGACCGATATGGAGCGGCTCGGAGTCGATCGCCAGATCGTCTCGGTGACGATCCCGAACGTGTACTTCGGACCGCCGACCCGCCGGCACGACTTGGCCCGCATGGCCAATGACGGCCTGGCCGAGCTCACCCACCAATTCCCACGGCATTTTGCGGCCCTGGCAAGCGTCCCGCTCGAGGACCCGGAGGCGGCGATTCGCGAGCTCGACCGCGCAATCTTGAATTTGGAGATGGTGGGCGTCATCCTGGGAAGCAATGTGGGCGGCCGCTACCTCGACGATCCGGCGTTCATGCCGTTTTTCGAGCGCGCGGAGGCTTTGCGGGTCCCCATCCTCGTGCATCCGATGCCCCCGGCAGATCCGGACCCGACCTTCACGCGGGGGCTCGTGCCCCTGCTCGGGTTCGTGTTCAACACTTCGGCGAGCGTCGCTCGAATGGTCCTGGCGGGGGTCTTCGAACGGCTCCCGAAGCTCCAGATGATTGTCGCACACCTCGGCGGGACCCTCCCCTATCTGATGCAGCGGCTCGATAACGGCTACCGCGCCTACCCGGAGGCCCGGGCGACTCTCCCGCACGTCCCCAGCCATTACCTCAAGCGCCTCTACTACGACACGGTGTCCTTCTCGGTCCCCTCGTTAGAGTGTGCGCTGGGCGCGGTGGGACCCGAGCACATCGTGATGGGCACCGACTACCCGCACGTGATCGGCGACATCGGCGCAGCACTGGAAAGTGTCCGGTCGCTCGCGGTTCCACCCCCGGCGATCGCGGGGATCCTCGGAGACACTGCCGCCCGATTGTTTCCGCGGCTGGTGACCCGGGCAAAATAATCCGAGCAGGAACCGAGGACTCGGCGTCGGATCTCTCGAATACGTTTGTGCCAACCAACGAAGGCATTGAAAACGCACGAGGTGACGGGGGCCGCCTCGTAACGCGGGGACGGCCGTCTGTGGTTGTCGTTCTAAGACCCTGACGAGGCGGCGCGATTGACCACCGAAGCCAGACCCGACGACTCATCCGGCACGCTCCTTTCGGAGCGTCCTTCGGCTGACCCGAATCCTGCCGAACTGTATCTCGCTGGCTGCTCGCCGCCGTCACGGGAGGGAACCCGTGCCGCCCTCAGTACGATGGCGGCGCTGCTCACGGCGGGGCACGGAACCGTACAGACGCTGGCG
This sequence comes from bacterium, assembly GCA_035703895.1. Taxonomy (NCBI): domain Bacteria; species bacterium. Next base: position 18,291 of record DASSXJ010000292.1, read on the forward strand.
TGGCATCTTCTCAGGGATGGACACGTGGAGGAACTCCGCGCCGCGCTCGCCGCGCGATATCAGGCCGCGGCCGCCAAGAGAATGCTGGCCGCGCTGCGGGGAGTCCTCAAGCAGTGCTGGGAACTCGGACTCCTCCCGCCCGAGGAGTACCAACGCGCCCATGCCGCGGCCGCCGTGGGTGGACACCCGGTGGCCCGAGGCGAACTCCGCTCGGTGTTCGAGTCCTGTGCTGAGGACGGACCGCCGGCCGTGGGGCGGGGCGGCGCCGTGCGGACGCTCTTGTATGGAAACGGCGCGAAGGACAGCAAGGCGCTTCCCGTGCCGCCCGTGAGAGGGAGCGCCATGTCGATGGAGCAGCTCCGTCTCCGCAGAGTGGCCCCGCGGGAAGCGATCGCGCATGCGCTGTGGGAGGCCGGCGCCTGCCTCAGGTCATCGGCGTTCTGCGCGAGCCTCGCGATGCTACGAAAGGCACTCGACCTATGGAGCACGGACTATCGCGAGCGGCACGGGTTCGACGGCGACCGCGGTGAGGGCGAGCCCGGCGACCTGGACCGGCGACTGACGAAGATCGCCGACGAAAACAAGATCTACCGCGATGCGATCCACACGATCCTCGACTGCCTCGGCCACGACGCGGTCAGGCCCGAGATGGGCATCGTCTGTCGCGGGGGATATGTGAACGGCTACGACGGGTACGCAGTCACGCGGATCAAAGAGACGTACCGCAACCTCCACGACCTGGTGGTCACCCTCATCACCGCGACCACGCCCGAACTGCCCCTCTAACCGGACATGCCCTCCACACCGGCCGACCCCCTTCGGGATCTCCGCCCGCAGCTTGCGATGATCCAGGACCTCCAATCGACGGTCGCTGTGCTGCGCTGGGACCAGGAGACCTACATGCCCCCCGGAGGGGCGGCCGGACGCGCGGAAGTTCTCGCCACGCTCTCCCGCCTCGCGCACGAACGATTTGTGTCAACAGCGACGCAGGACCTGCTCGACGCCGCCCGCCCGTTGGAGGATCGCCTCGACCCGGACTCGGACGACGCGGCGTTGATCCGGGTGACGCGGCGCGACCTCGAGCGCGCGCGGAAACTCCCCGCCGAGTTTGTCGCCGAGCGGGCACGGGCGGCGTCCCGGAGCGTCCATGTCTGGCGGGACGCCCGGCCGCGCAACGACTTCGCCGCGTTCCGGCCCGCCTTGGAGCAGATGGTGGAGTTGGCGCGGCGGACGGCAGATTACCTGGGCTACGTCGAGCACCCGTACGACGCCCTCCTCGACAAGTACGAGCCCGGGATGACGTCCCGGGAGGTTCTGGACCTCTTCGCCCGCCTGCGCGAAGCGACCGTCCCCCTCGTCCGCGCGATCGCCGGGCGTGCCTCGGCGATCGACGACAGTCCGGTTCGACAGGATTACGGCGAAGAGCCGCAGCGCAGGTTTGGGCTGACGATCATCCAAGCCTTTGGGTTCGATACCGCCCGGGGGCGCTTGGACACCTCCGCCCATCCGTTCTCCACCGGGTTCAACCGAGACGACGTTCGGATCACCACCCGGTATCCCCGCCGATCGCTCTCGGCGATCTTCGGCATGTTTCACGAATCGGGGCACGCGATGTACTCTCAGGGCACGGCCCCGTCCCTCGAGCGTACCCCACTGGCCGGCGGCGCCAGCAACGGCATCCACGAATCACAGTCGCGCCTGTGGGAAAATCTCGTGGGTCGGAGCCGGCCCTTCTGGCAGCACGCATTTCCGGTGTTGCACGAGCTGTTCCCGGAGCAATTGAGGGCCGTGGATGCGGAGAGATTCTACCGCGCGGTGAACCGCGTCGAGCCAAGCCTGATCCGCGTCGAAGCCGATGAGGTGACCTACAACCTCCACATCATTCTTCGGTTCGAACTCGAACGGGCGCTGGTGGCCGGCGAGCTCAACCCCAGTGATCTCCCCGAAGTCTGGAACGCGAAGATGGCGGAGTATCTCGGAGTGACCCCGTCGACCGACGCGGACGGCGTGATGCAGGACATTCACTGGCCGAGCGGGCTGATCGGCTACTTCCCCTCCTACACGATTGGCAACGTCGCCTCGGTCCAGCTGTTCGAGGCCGCGCGGCGGGCGCACCCGGACCTTCCCGATCAGATCCGGCGGGGGGAGTTCGCCTCCCTCTTGACCTGGCTGCGAGCGAACGTGCACAAGCACGGCCGGAAGTTCTTTCCGCGAGACCTGCTCGTGCGGGCCACGGGCGGTCCGCTCACCCCCGAGCCCTATCTCCGATACCTCCACGAGAAGTTCGGGGAGATCTACGAGGTGCGGACTCCGGACGCGTAGCTACTCGACGCCTCTTAGGGAGAGCTCGCGCGCTCGATGACAGCTCACGAAATGACCGGGGGCAACCGCCTCGAGCTTCGGACGCTCGACCCGGCACACGGGAGCGGCGTACGGGCACCGGGGATGGAAATAGCACCCCGACGGCGGATGGGCCGGGTCCGCGACCTCACCTTCAAGGACGATCCGGTTCGCGCGGAGCCGCGGGTCCGGCTTCGGCACCGCGGAGAGCAGCGCCTCGGTGTATGGGTGCTTGGGGGTGGTGAAGAGCGGTACGGTCGGTGCCATCTCGACGATCTGGCCGACGTACATGACGGCGACGCGGTCACTCACGTGCTTGACCACGGAGAGATCATGCGCCACGAACAAGTAGGTCAACCCGAGCTGGGCCTGGAGATCCAGCATCAAATTCAGAATCTGGGCCTGCACCGACACGTCGAGGGCAGAGACCGGCTCGTCGGCCACGATCAGGCTCGGATTCAGCGCAAGGGCGCGGGCGATCCCGACGCGCTGGCGCTGCCCGCCGCTGAAGGCGTGGGGGAAGCGGCGCATATACTCGGGCCGCATCCCGACGAGGCGCAGCAGCTCTGACACCCGATCGACTCGATCCCCGCGGTTCTTCATGCCGTTGACCAGCAACGGCTCTCCTACGATATCGAGCAGCGTCTTCCGAGGATTCAGCGAGGAGAAGGGATCCTGAAAGATCATCTGCATCTGTCGCCGCAGCGGCCGGAGGCGGTGCTTCGAAAGCCGAGCGATGTCTACGACTCCCCCCACATCGGTGTGAAAGACGATGTGCCCCTCGGTAGGGGAGATCGCCCTGAGAATGCAACGCGACGTGGTCGTCTTGCCGCACCCGCTCTCGCCGACGAGCGCGAGCGTCTCACCTCGGTCGATGTAGAAGCTCACATCGTCGACAGCCCGCACATGCCCGGCTGTCTTTTGCAGAAAGCCCTGGCGAATCGGGAAGTACTTCCGCAGGCCCGTCACCTCGAGGACACGACCCGGCGACCGGCCGGCCGCTGTCATCGGGACTCCTCGTATAAGAAGCAGCTCGCCGACTGCCCGTCGCCCACCGCACGGGGGCCCGGCTCGCTCAGGTCGCACACGCCCGATATCCGCTCGGGGCAGCGGGGGTGGAACGGGCAGCCGGCTGGCCGGTTGTACGGATGGGGAATCGAGCCGGCGATCGTGGGGAGCTTCGTGCGCACCGAGGCCCGGATCGATGGGATGGATCGCAACAGCGCTCGAGTGTACGGATGCTTTGGTGCGTGGAAGATCGCGTCCACGGAACCGCGTTCCACCACGCGCCCGAGGTACATCACCACCACCTCGTCGCACATCTCCGCGACGACGCCGAGGTTGTGCGTGATGAGGACGATGGCCATCTGCTCCTGCGCTTGGAGGGAGCGCAGGAGATCGAGAATCTGGGCCTGCGTCGTGACGTCCAACGCCGTCGTCGGCTCGTCGGCGATGAGGATCCGGGGGTGGCACGAGAGCGCCACCGCGATCATGGCGCGCTGGCGCAGGCCTCCGCTCAACTGGAAGGCGTACTCGTCGATCCGCCGTTCCGGCTTGGGGATCCCGACGAGACGCAACATCTCGATGGCGCGCTCCCGCGCCGCCGCTTTCTCGACGCGGGTGTGGAGCCGGATCGTCTCCTCCATCTGGTTGCCGATCGTATGGACCGGGCTGAAGGAGGTCATCGGCTCTTGGAACACGAGGCCGATGTCGCCGCCCCGGATGCCCCGAATCTCAGGGCCGCTGGGGTCGAGCTTCACGAGATCGACCGTGGCTGCACGCCCGTTCCCCTCCGGAGCGCGGAGCTGGATCTCCCCGCCTACGATGCGGCCGGGGCGTTCGACGATTCTCAAGATCGACTTGGCCGTCACGCTCTTGCCGCATCCACTCTCGCCCACGATCCCGAGCGTGCGGCCCGCGTAGACCTCGAAGCCGACGCCGTCGACGGCCTTGACCGTGCCCTCGTCAGGGAAGAAATACGTCCGGAGATCCCGGACCTCGAGAATGGGCGGCTCGTGTGCGGCCATCAATGCCCGTAGGGATCGGCGGCGTCGCGGAGCCCGTCGCCCATGAAGTTGAACGCGAGGATCACCACGATCACCGGAATCGCCGGGAACAGGAGCCACGGCGAGATGGCGAGTGCTTGGACGTTCTGGGCCTGCTGTAGGAGTACGCCCCAGCTGACGGCCGGGGGCCGCAGGCCGAGCCCGAGAAACGAGAGCGAGGTCTCGCTGATGATCATGGCCGGGAGGGCCAGCGTGGTCGCGGCGATGATGTGGCTCAAGAACGACGGCACCATATGACTCAGGATGATCCGCGCCTGGCTGCTACCGGCCAGCTCAGCGGCCATGACGAACTCTTCCTCTCGAAGCGAGAGGAATCGACCACGCACCACCCGCGCCAGCTCCGTCCAGCCGATTAGCGAGATAATGATCGTGATGGCGAAGTACACCTGACCGACCGTCCAATTGTTCGGCAACGCCGCCGCGAGGCCCAGCCACAGCGGGATCGTTGGGATCGACCGGAGGATTTCGATCACCCGCTGAATGACGGTGTCGATGGGCCCCCCGTAGAACCCCGAGATGCCGCCGAGGAGCACGCCGAGCACAAGCGAGAAGCTCACCCCGAGGAGGCCGATGCTCAGGGAGGTGCGGGTCGCGTACACGAGCCGGGACCAGAGATCCCGCCCCTGCTCGTCCGTGCCGAGCAGGAACAACGTCTCCTCCGCATTGGCCCCTGCCACTCCAATGAGGTGCCTGTCCATCGGGATCAGGGCGAAAAGGCGATACTCGAACCCCCGTGCAAGGAAATGCACGGGGGTCTTCTTGGCAGGATCGGGGGTGTAGACGCGCTTGAACGTCGCAGGGTCGCGGATTCCGGAGAAGCCGAAGACGTGCGGCCGGAACCGTCCTCCGTCGAACCAGCGGATGGGCTGGGGAGACAGGAGAGAACGCTGGGCCTCCGATGCCGTCGGCGGAGCATAGGCGAGGAAATCCGCGAACAGCACGACGCCGTAAAATAGCAGGACAACGAGAGTCCCCAACATCGCCAGCTTGTGACGCCGAAAGCGCCACCACATCAACTGCCATTGGGTGGCCACCGAAATCCGCTCTTCGACGAGCGTGGAGGGGGCGCCGGCCTCAGCCAGCCTGCCCTCGGCGGCGGGGACGGCGGATGGAGACGGGGCGACGGGCTCGACTATTGCTTGCCCTCCAGACGAATACGGGGGTCGATCCACAGCAGCAGGAGGTCCGAGAGGAACGTCCCCACGACGGTCATCACGCCGAGGAGCAGCACGATGGTGCCGGCCAGGAACATATCCTGGGCAATGAGGGCGCGGAGGAGGAGGGGGCCAACGGTGGGCAGGCCGAGCACGAGCGAGACGATGATGCTGCCCGAGACGACGTAGGGCAGAAGATAGCCGATCGTGCTGGCGAACGGGTTGAGCGCCACGCGGACGGGGTATTTCAAGATCACGCGCATCTCACTGAGCCCGCGCGCGCGCGCGGTGACCACATAGGGTTTCCCGAGCTCGTCCAACAGATTGGCCCGCATGATCCGGATGAGTTGGGCGGTGCCGGCGAGACCCAGGATCAACGCGGGGAGCGGCATATGCTTCGTCAGGTCCCACACCTTGGCGAGGCTCCAGGGCGCCAGGAGGAACCGGTCAGAGAACAGTCCGCCGATGTTGGCGTTGAACAACTTGAAGCCGAGATACATGAGGACGAGCGCCAGCATGAAACTCGGCACAGCGAGTCCGATGAACCCCACAAACGTGGCGAGGTAATCGCCCACCGAGTACTGTCGCACCGCCGAGTAGATGCCGATGGGCAGCGCGAGCACCCAGGTAATGATGATGGCCGCCACGGAGACGACCATCGTCATCCACAATCGGTCGCCAATCACCTCCACGACGGGGCGCTTCCACTCGAGCGCCATGCCGAACCGGCCGTGCAGGACCAGCTTCATCCACCGAACGTATTGCACGTAGCCGGGCTGGTCGAGCCCGTACTCCCGCCGGAGCGTCTGGGCCTCCTGCTCGGACACGTAGCCGCCCGACATGGACATCTGGGCGATGTAGGACGTCACGTAGTCTCCCGGTGGGAGCTTGATGATCACGAAGGACAACACCGAGACCGCCCAGATGGTGAGGACGGCAAGGATCAGCCGGCGGACCAGATACGCAAGCATGAGCCCTCAGCGCTTACTCCAACCCGGCCTCCCTCTCCCCGCGCCGGAGGAGTGGGAGGAACGGCACCGGGAGCTCCTATGCCTTGAAGTAAAACGTCGACGGCTGAGAGCTTCCCGGCGTCCGGCAGTGCTGGGCATTGATCTCTCGTGTTGGGATGTTCCCCATCTTCCGGCTGACGACCCTGACCCCCATTGTCGCCGGCGACTGGCCGACGGTCCCGATCGAGTACACTTGGTCGACGAGGATGGTCCAGATCTCCTGCGCGATCTTGTATCGCTCCTGCACCTTCTTCCCGCCCGCCGATCGGAACATCTCAAGGGCCCGGAGCAGCTGCGGGTCCTTCGGCGCCTTCCCCTGCGTGCCGCCCGACGCGTACCAGACCGCGATGGGGCGCCCCAGGTTGCATTCGGCCGGGTCGACCGGCAGCGCGTGGCGGGGGAAGAGGTACAGCACCTCGGACCCGTCGTTCGCCCACACGGCGATCTGATGCTGGTTGCTGGCGACCCTCGTGAAGAACAGGCTCCGCTCGTGCTCCTTGACGTCGGCCTGGATCCCGATCTTCTTCCAGTGCTCCTTGATCATCTCCCCGATCTGCGTGTGGGGAATGAATGCGCCGGCCGACGTTTGGAGCTCGATGCGAAGCCGCCCCTTACCATCGCTGCGGAGCCGGTAGCCCTCACCATCCTTCTTCGAGAGCCCGATCTTGTCGAGGAGGGCGCTGGCCTGCTTGACGTCGAGCGTGGCCCACTTCTTCCTCGCCTCCGGCCCGGGACTGTACGGCACGCTCTCGCTCGGTGCAATGGAACCGGGCACCCCGATCCCGAGCCAGAAGGTCTCGTTGAGCTGATCCCGGTCGATCCCCATCGACAGGGCGCGCCGGAAATCGGTGGTTTGGAGCCACTTCGCCACCTCGGGATCCCCATCGTACGCCTGGTTCGTGTGCAGCGTCGCGTCGGACCCATTGAGCGCGGGATCGAGATGGAGGTCGTAGCCCACCTTGTCACGGTTCTCGAGGAAGACGGGGATCTTTGTCATGGCGGTGTGCCGTTCCTGGAGATCGTACTGTCCAGCGATCGCGCGGAGGTTGATCACCTCCAGGTTCTCACCGAGGGTCAGCTGGATGCGGTCAAGATATGGGAGTTGGTTCCCGGCCGTATCGACCTCGTAGAAGTACGGGTTCCGCTCCAGCACCCAGGTGGGCGTGTTGATCGGCGTCGCGGTCTTCCACGGCGTCAGCACAGGGAGTTCGGTGTTGAGCCGCCAGTCCCACCGGTTCTTGATGTAGGCGACCCAGTTGTCGAACCCCGCGGCCTTGGCCTTGCGGTCCGCCTCGTCTTTGCCGATGTATTTGGGATGGAACTGCTTGACGTAGTGGGCCGGCGTATACGCCCCCATGGTGCGGCCTTCCATCTGCCAGAGGGCCTGGCCCCCGCCCATCGATGTGCTTCCCGCCAGGATGTCGAGGAACAGGTAGTTCGGCTCCGGGAACTCGAAGGTGACCGTTGTGTCGTCGACCTTCTTGAGGCTCCCCGGTTTGCCGTTGATCGTGAAGTCCGGGTGCGGGGTCGGCACGAGATCCTTGTTGAGGAAGACGTCCTCGTACCAGAACACGAAGTCGTTCGCCGTGAACGACTGGCCGTCGGACCACTTCATGCCCTTGCGGAGGTAGATCGTCAACGACTTCCCATCCGGGGGAAGCAGCCACGCCTTGGCGACGGAGGGCACGACCTTGTTCCCCGTGTAATCCCAGAACAGGAGCTTGTCGGACGACACCCAGCGGTTGCCGTTCTCGCTGTCGCCGGGCCCGGTGAACGCTCGGCGCAAGGTGCCCCCGTAGCGACCGATCTCGTGGACGGGCTTGATGACGAGGGGCTCTTGGGGCACGCGCTGCTCGACCGGCGGGAGCTTCCCCTGCTTCACCAATTCCGCCAGCATGGGTGCCTCGTTGAACTTCTTCGGCCACTTGGCAGGATCGCGGATCAGCTCCGGGCCTTCGAGCTTGCCGATCAACTGCGCGCCGAGCTTCGGTGGCGTCTGTGCCCAGGCCTCGGGAATCAGATCGGCAAAAATAAAACCTCCGGTCGCCAGTGTGGCGCCCCGGAGGAGCTGCCGTCGCGTAAACCCTCTCCGCTTGTCCATAGAGCTGTTCCCCCCTTCACCGCTCGCCCATGGACTGCCAAAAAAACGCCGCCGGAGACTGCTCCGCCGGTTAGTTCATCCTATACCAGTCCTTCAGCGCCTGTCAAGAAAACCCGGCCGCGCACAGCCGCGCACTTAGGTAAAGTCTTCGGTGATCATGATCCCCATCTCTCCTGCGGTTGTCACGCCGATTCCCACCCGGTGAAACCCCGGATCGAGCATGTTCCGGAGATGGTGCTGGCTTGCGACAAATGCCCGTTGCCCCTCTTCCACTGATTGCACCATCGCCACATTTTCTCCGACCCGAGAGCCTGAACGCAAGAATCCTCCCAGACGGTCTCTCATTGTCTGGCCGCCTAAGGAGTCGTGACCAACGTACCCCCGCAACGCCATGTCTTGAGCATGCCGTCGGGCGGCCAACCGCAGCGACGGGTCTGAGATCAACGGAGACAGACCATGAATCCGCCGCTCACGGTTCACCATGGTCAGGAGCTTGGCTTCGGCCTCGGGCAGAATGGCGCCTTGGGACACCGTCACCCCATGCCGGCCCGCCGCCATGGAAGACGCCGGCGGGGTACAGGCGAGGCCTATGATGACGAAGAGCCCGATCCAGGCATGCAATCGGCCGCCCAATGCAGTCACCACCTCCGCTCCTAGTCGTCGACGTTCTACCCCCCTCGGTCCCGAATACAAACGCGAGCATCGTCGTCGAGCGGATAGATTTCGAGAATCTGATGAGTGATCCGGCCCACTCATCCGGTCATCTGGATAGCGGGGAATGTTACGGGGAACCGACCCGGAAATTGCTGTAGAGGATCTCCAGTGACGTGTTGAAGCGGCCGGCGTACAGATACTGATGCAGCAGGATCCACATGCTCCCCATTCGTCGATAGCTCTGCTCCGTATCAATGCTCCCCCAAGAGTACCCCACCGTGCCCTCGACCAGCAGGCCGTGATCGAAATCAATCCATCCCACCATGGTGTTGGGATCGTTCCTGGGGTCCTTGGCCTTTCCCTCGACCAAGTAATAGTGGTCGTTTCCGACGAGCTTTTCCCCCAGCACATCAAACTCGAACCGCGAGAGAAAGCTTTCCAATCGCTCGGTGGCTTCAAACCGCTGGCCAATGACGTACCGGTTCACAGCCCAGCAGAGCAGGCCGGTCGTCCCCTCATCGATCTTCAAGGTCGGCTGGCCGCTCACCACCTTCGCGGTCCCCCGAAAGACACAGTCGGGTGGCTCGTTCAACGACCTTCCGACCCGCAGCCTGAACTCGGCATCCGCCGATACCGCGCTAGGGATCTCCGCAATCGTCCGCAGCATGCGGTCAAGAATGTCTTGGGCGGGAGGGACCGCGGCCATCACCCTGACCGGGAAGGCCAAGGCGATCGCCAAGGACGCGAGGTGAAGCATTCTCACCTCGTTTCTGTACGCTCCTCCAGGCCAGCCTTCCTCTGTTGCCGGGTGCTGCGCTTCGATACGGGGAACTTCTTCTCAAGGTGCAGGCGCTTTAGGGGCAAGTACGGCCTCAATCAGCGTCGGTTACAAGGAGGGAAGGAAACATGGTCCGGAGGCTCAGCGCCGTTGTCGCCCTTGTGGCCGTGGTCTTTGGCGTGTTCATCGTCTCCAATCCTGTCTTCGCGGATGACGATCATAATCAGGGCCAATACGTTGCTCCGGGGCCGCCGCCCCCGGTTCCGTATGATGTCGCCCCCGCGCCGCCAGGAGGCGGCTACGTCTGGGTCGCCGGACACTGGTATTACCGGCTGACCGGATGGGTATGGGCCCCCGGGTATTGGGAATTCGCTCCCTATCCGGGCGCGGTGTGGGTACCGGGCCGTTGGGTGTATCGACCATATGGGTGGGTCTGGGTGCCCGGCCATTGGCAGGGTTATGTGGCCGTCGGTTCGAGCCCGCCCCCTCCGCCCCGGGTCGAGGTCATCGCGGCGCCTCCATTTGCCGGCGCCGCGTGGATCGGAGGATCATGGCGGTGGGAACGCGGGTGGGTGTGGGTTCCCGGGCGTTGGGCGCCGGCGCCCTGGAGAGGAGCGGTCTGGGTACCGGGGCATTGGGCGCGCCGTCCTGGTGGTTGGGTGTGGATTGCCGGTAATTGGAGGTAGACTGATTGCACAGCCTCGGGGGTCGCGGCTCTTTGACGCCGCGACCCCTCAGCGTCTGCCGACGTTTCTCCCCGGGTGCCCCGACAAGGGAGGCCTGCGGCCCTCACAGAAGGGTCCTCACAGCGCGCCCGATCGCCCTCCAAATCTGATGGTTGCGCGCGTTTCGGATGACAGGAGGCCGCTGAGCGATGATCGTTCATTACATGTTCCACATTCACCCCGACCACAAAGAGAAAGCCAAAGAGGAACTGCGAAAGCTCAAAGGCGTGATCCAAAAGCACGGCGGTAGAAACTTCAAGTACTTCGCGTCAACGACATCCGGAACCCCCAATCGCCTGGTCATCTATGAGATCGATAAATTCGCCCACTTCGACTCTCTGAGTGCCGATCCCGAGTTTCGCGCGGTGAAGTTAGACTCGCTGTATTCGAGCGCGACAGGAACGACCTGGGCCGAGGTGCCGCTCTGACGCAACACCCGCGCCTGGGACGGTACGCGCGGCACGGCGCGGGGGGAGATCCTCCGTCGAAAGGAGTGATGCCCGTGTCAATTACGACGGACACCCATCGGCAGGAGTCTCACACCCTCGAAGAGCCTGTTCGCCCCGAAGGGATCCTGGCAAACGCGGCGCGGGAAGCGCTCCGGTACAAGTTGTCCGACTACCTTGTGGTCGATTGCGACGCCCATCATTACGAAGGCCTCACGCTCGCGCACCTGGTTCCGTTTGTCGACCATCCGAGCATCCGGAGGCGCCTCGAGTCGCACCTGAAGCGGAGCGCCACGGGCCGGAGCGCCAATTTCCTCCCGACGGTGCTGGGCAACCAAGAGGTGGCTGGGCGTTTGCGCCGTTATTACGCGGCACCGGAAGGCACCGTCGACGACGGAGTGCCCGCCGAGGTCACCCGTTTCCGCTACGCCATGCGTCAAATGGGCGTGGACTACGCCCTGATGTATCCAACAAACATGCTGCACATCGGCATGCACCCCGAGGTTGAGGTCGAGGTCGCCGTCACGTGGGCCTATGCGCGGTGGATCACGGAGTGCGTGCTCCCGTTTGACTCGTCAATCAAGACGTTGCTGCTGCTGCCGTTCAATGACGCGGATGCCAGTGCGCGCATGGTGGAAGAGTTTGCGGAGCGGCCGGGTGTTGTCGGCTTCATGGTCTCCAGCCTGCGGGACCAGCCTGTGCATCACAACAAATACATGAAAGTCTACGCCGCGCTCGAGGAACGGGGGTTGCCCCTGGCGTTCCACGGCGTGACGGACTGGCAGCACCCGACCCAGCGGCTCTTCAACCGCTTCCTGTCCGTGCACGCCCTGGGGTTCCCGCTCTACAACATGATCCACATGATGAACCTCGTCGTGAACGGCATCCCCCAGCGCTTTCCCCGCCTGCGGTTCATCTGGATGGAATGCGGAGTCTCTTGGCTCCCGTTCGTGATGTACCGGCTGGATAACGAGTATATGATGCGCTCGTCCGAAGCGCCGTTGCTCGAGAAGAAGCCGAGCGAGTACATTCGGGAGTTCTACTTCACGTCCCAGCCGCTCGAGGCGACCGACAGCCATGAACACCTTGCGGCGATATTCGACATGATCCGGGCTGAGACGCAACTGCTCTACGCCTCCGACTATCCGCATTGGGATTTCGATCTGCCGACGCGGATCCTGAAGCTGCCTTTCCTGAGCGACTCAGCCAAGCGGCGCATCCTCGGCGAGAACGCTCGGGGACTCTTCCGCCTCGAGCCCGATCGACAGGGGAGATGAACGCCGCGCCGCAGCCGTTCCCGGATCGGGCGCCCACGATGTGCACGCGGTAAGCGAGATGTGGCGGCTCCTCGGGGTTGTGTTCATCGGCGCGGTGTTCGGCCTGTGGGCTTGGGGCGGTGAGGGGGGCAGGCCGACCCTGGCCGCCGACGCCACGCCGATTCCGTTGCGTCTGGCCTACGGCGCCCCGGTCGTGCAGACACTGCCCCTCTGGGCCGCATACGAAGGCGGCTTCCTGAAGCGCAATGGGTTCGAGCCGACGATGCCCGAGCGATTGTCGGGCCCGGAAGCGACGGCGGCACTCGTGGGCGGCCATGTGGACCTGATCGCCACGGGGGGATTCTCGACGGCCCTCGCCGCAGGATCGGGGGCGCCCGTTCGCATGATCGCTGCGGCGACGCGCTATGCGCCATTCACTATCTACACGCGCGATGCCCTCAGCTCACCGGCGCAGCTGAAAGGGCTCAAGGTGGGAACGACCGGCCCCGGCTCAGAGCCCTACATCGAGTTCCACCTCTACCTGAGGCGGGTGGGACTCGATCCTGGGGATGTCGCCTTCATCAAAGTCGGTCTCGAGGCCGAGACCTTCGCGGCGATGCTGAACGGCGCCGTTCAGGTGGGACTGTTTCACTGGCCCATTGCTGAGAAAGCCCAAGCCGCGGGATTTCACGTCCTGGCCGATTTGAGCGCGCAGCATATCCCATGGATCTTAACCGGATTCGATGTGCCTCAGGCTATGCTGGTAGAGCATCCGGATCGTGTTCGGCGGATCGCAGAGGCATTGGTGGCAGCAACCGGTTGCGCGCTGGCCCGCCCCCCCTTCGTCGAGTCGGTCCTGGAGAAATACACCAAGATCAGCGATCCGCCGGCGCTCAGGCGCGGCGTCGACGAGTTCCGGGCGGTGGTCCCCGCGGATCTGACCCCGTCTCCGGAAGCGATTCGAAACATCGTCGCAGAAGCAGGGAGGCTGCATCCCGGGCTCGATCTGTCCGCCACGGCCAAGTTCTACGTGCCCCAGGTGCTGACCGAACTGAAAGCGAACGGTTTCATGCGACAGGCTGCGCAGTGCGGAAACGCGCCGTAACGACGCCGGAATCGGCACCCGCGAAAGGGGCTCAGGAACGATCGCGATGGAGTATTTCGTCGGCAAGCTGGGCGACCTCGCCGAGCGAAGCTGCAGGCTGATTCAGGCCGGGGACACCGAGATCGGCGTGTTCCGGGTCAAGGGACAATTGCGCGCCTATGAGAACCGCTGCTTGCATCAGGGCGGGCCGGTCTGCCAAGGAGAGGTGCTCGGTAAACTGGAGCAAATCCTCGCGCCCGACAAGACGGCAATCGGTGAGCGCTTTTCTGAGAGCGAGATCCACGTCGTCTGTCCCTGGCACGGGTGGGAGTACGACCTGGAGAACGGTGCATGCGCCACCGACCGCAGGCTGAGGCTCCGGTCATTTCGTGTTGTCCTGCGTGAAGACGATGTCTATGTTCTGGTGTGACTCGAGTCTGCGGGTACACCGCGGGGGTGCACGATGGACGAACGACCGGCCGGCACGGGGTCGCCCGCGCCCGATGGCTCCCTCGAGGACCTGTCACGCGGCTTTTGCCGCCGCTTCGCGGATCCGGCCGTTCGCTCGACCGAACGACTCAGCGACGAGACGCTGCAGGACTTGATGGCGGCGGCGATCCATGCCTATGTGCAGCGGGTCGAGTCCCGCGAGACAGACGAGGTTCTACCGCCGTTCCGGCAGGATTCGGCCGTGACGGCCACGGAGGTCGTCGTCCTGGTGACCGAGCTCATGAAGGCGGCAGACGTGGAAATATTTGAGCTCGGCATGTGGAAGGGCCTTGGCAAGATCTGATCCGTCCGGCCGCGGACGACTCATCCTTCGCCGGCCGGCATGAGTTCTGTGCCCACCAGGGCCTGCGGTGACGACATGGCCGCAGGAAGGACGCTGCCTCCTTGCGACTTTGGCGCGGAGGGAGCGATCACCCTCGATCTGGGGGATGAACACGTGCCTCAGAAGAGTCACATCACCCGCAGCGCAAGTTCCCTCGCCCGATGACAGCTGACGAGATGCCCCGGGGAGATCTCCTCGAGCACCGGGGCTTGGGTCCGGCACAGGTCGACGGCGTGCGGGCAGCGAGGGTGGAAATAGCAGCCGGACGGTGGGTTGGCCGGGTTTGCGACTTCGCCCTG
>DASSXJ010000293.1 GCA_035703895.1 bacterium
CACCTTCTGCTTCGCGGAAGACGAAGAGCGCTCGCCGTGGGAACCCCTCGCGGTCGAGCGCGGCGTGCCCACGGGCGCCTCGGCCGTGACCGTGTTCGCGGGCGAGGGGCTGCGCGCGGTGTTCGACCAGCGCTCCCGGTCGCCCGAATCGCTCGCCCTGTCGTTGGCCGGGTGCCTGCGCACCGTGGCCCACCCGAAATTTGTCGGCGACTACGACGCCCTCGTCGTCGTGTCCCCCGAGCACGGTCGCGTCTTCCGGGAGGCCCGCTGGTCGAAGGCGCGTCTTCGCGATGAGCTCATCGAGGTGCTCACGCTTCCCGGGGCTGAGATCGTTAGGGGCGCGGGCGGCTGCGCCGAAGGGATGCCGGAGACGTTCGCCGGCGGCTCCTGGCCGAAGTTCCGGCCCGAGGGGGTCCTGTTCGTTCACGCCGGTGGGACGGCCGGGCTATTCTCCGGCATCATCGGCAGTTGGAAAAACGGGCCCGGCGGAAGCCAGCCCGTGACCCGGGAGGTGATCCTGTGACAGACCAGATCGTGCTCGACCCGACCAGCGAGCGCACGCCGCAGGTCCGTGTGCGTCCATCTCGTCCGGTGTCATTGTCGGACCGGACCGTGGGGCTGCTCGATATCTCCAAGTCGCGCGGGGATGTGTTTCTGGACCGACTCGACGCCCTGCTCACCGCCCGCGGTCTGCGCGTGCTGCGCTTCCGCAAGCCCACGTTCACCAAGGTGGCTCCGGCCGACCTCCGGTACGAGATCAGCGTTAAGTGCGACGCCGTGATTGAGGGTCTCGCCGACTGAGGGTCGTGCACGTCGTGCAGTGTGCACGACATCGTTGACCTCGAGACCCGCGGGATTCCAGGCGTGATGGTCGCGTCGGACGAGTTCGTGCACGCGGCTGCCGCGCAGGCGCGCGCCCTCGGTGCGGATCCGGCGTGCGTCTTTGTCCGCCATCCGATTCAAGACCGTACCGACGACGAACTCCGCGCCCTTGCCGACGAGGCGGTCGAGGAGATCGTGCGGACGCTCACGGCGGAGCGCCCCCCGGCCTAACTGCGTCCAGCAGCGCAGCCGTCGCGGCCGCGCGTCCGGCCCAAAACAGGGCCACGTGACCGGTGACGGTCTGGTGTGCCTCGTGCCTCGACACCCAGGCCAGGGCTTCTCCCGCCAGCCAACCCAGCGTCCCGCCTGGATCTTGTGAGAGCAACGCGGCGAGGATGAACCTGCGCTCGCCCATCCTGAGGCCGAGTTCGAGACTATGCGCCGCGCGGGCCAGGTCCGCCCTGGTCAGCACCATGCCGCTGCGCACCGGAGAGAGGAGCCCGCTCGTGAACGCCTCGGCGCCGTCCACCCTGGGATCCGGGAGCGGCGGAGCGAGGCGAAGGTGCAGTGGCAGCGCGCCCGGGGGGCCGGCTCCTTCGATCTCGGCCGTGAGGGTTTCGGCGAGCAGCGCGCCCCATGACCGGTAGAAGGGGGGCGCGACGTCGCGGAGTTTGTCGAGGTAGGGGAAGAGCCAGGAGGCCAGGTGCTCCCAGAGGAACGCTTCCCGGCTCAGGCGCCCCATCAGGCGCCGTGGGGGATCGGGTTCCCCGCGCGCGTGCTCGCCGAGGGCCGCGTACAATCCCAACAGCGCGGTGAGGTGATCCGGCTCCGCCGGTGGGGCTCGGTGGAGGGCCCGCCAAAACCCGGCGACGCGGTCCCGCGCGTCTCCTCCAAGCATCCCCTCGGCGCCGAGGTACACCGAGGCATACGGATAGAGCTGCAGCGCGAACACTTCGGTGTACTCGGCCGGGTCCGGGATTCCGTCCAGGCCCAGCAGCCTGCCCAGGCGCGCCTGCTCGGATCCGGGAGGTTCTGCGAGGACCGCCAGCGCTCGGACGAGCTCGCTCACAACCCCACAATGCCGACCGGTTCTCCGGGATCCGGGAGGCGGTAGGCGTCCTTGGCCGGGCGGAGCGGGCGCATCAGCCAGTACGGGCGGCGGGTCCGGTCCGGCGAGTACCGGTCGGCCCCCCGTGTGAGCCCGAGCCACCGGCGATAGACCTCGGCGGAGGCGCTGGTGTCGACATAGATGTCCCCATACTGATCCCTGATGCCGGCCTTCTTGACCCGCACCGCCTGATGCCAGCAGTGTTGACCGGACACCGGGTCGGGGTGCACCGGGAACGTCAGGTTCTGATGGACGCCGACATCCGTCCACCAGATCTTCAACGTATCCCGATCCTGTGACGTGTACGGGCGCACCCCGGCGAGCTGCCGCATTCCCCACCGGTGATCGGTGTGGTCGAGGGACACGCTCGCCATCATCTGCCGCTGAGCGGCGTCGTGCAGCTTCCACCGGCCCATATGGTGGCTGCACGCCACGACCCCAGGGCGGATCCCCTCGGTCACCCACACCTTCACCACGTAGTGGCCGATCTCGGTCTCGACGCGCACCAGGTCCCCGGTGGCCACGTCGATGCGCTTCGCGTCCGAGGGGTGAATCCACAAGGGGTTGGTGTGAGCGATTTCGTCCAGCCACTTGGCGTTCGCGCTGCGCGTATGGATCTGGACCGGCAGGCGGAAGGTCGAGATCAGCGGCATCTGGTCGGGAGCCAGGTGATCGCGGTGGATGTGGCTCTTGATGTAGGTCGGGATCGCGTGCTCCCGCCACCCCCACCCGGCCAGGGTGGAGGAGTAGAACTCGAGTCGCCCTGAGGGGGTCGGGAAGCCGCGTACGATCTCGTCGCCAACCAGCACCCCCACAGGCCGTCGTCCTTCCGAATCGAGATCCGGGCTTCCGGTCGGGACGATGTTGGGGTTCGGCGGCGCAGGGGACTTGGTGTACACTCGGCCGGTCCGCTCGACGCGCATGCCGGCCAGTTCCTGCGTGGGCACCGGCTGCTCGTGGAGCGGCCCGATGGATCTCGCGACTTCGAAGGCGCCGTACCGGCGCATGTACGCGAGCGGCGTGATCCCTTCGGCCGCCGCCCGCTCGGGGAGGCCGGGGACGGAGTGCTCGAAGATATACCCGTAGTATTCGTCGACGGTCAGCTTCTGGCCGGGGGTGCGTCGAGACTCGAAGTAGCGCCGGATGCCGAGGCCGCCGTCCGGATCGATGCGCCAGGACAGCTCGATCCAGAACTCGTTTTCCTCCCACACCTCTCCCGGATTGACCTGGCGGGTGTCGGCGACGCGCTCCCCGAGCCGTTCGCGCGCCGCGCGGAGGACGGGCTGCCGGAACCCGATCCACTGGCCGTCGTACTGTTCGTAGGAATGGAGATCGTGGCGCTCGGACCCGTGTCCCATCGGCAGGATGTAGTCCGCGAAGAACGCGGTCTCGCTCCACGTAGGCGTGAGCGCGACGTGGAGCCTCAGCAGAGACTCATCGGTGAGGGCCTCGATCCACGAGAACCCATCGGGGTTGGTCCAGACCGGGTTGTACACCCGGGTGAAGTACACGTCGAGGTGGCCGCGGCGCGCTTTGAGCAGATGGGGGAGCAAAAACGAGAGTTCGTTGATGGCCAGCGGGTATTCGCGCGGCCAGGTCAGCTCGTTCCACACGGACGGATGCGGCGGGACGTAGATCGGGCGGGGGACAAACTTGTTCCACGCGTTGGGATACGTCCCGCCTTCCGTCGCCACGGCTCCCAACAACGCGTTGAGGAGGAAGAGGGTCCGGGCCACCTGCCATCCGCCGAGGTTGCCGGCGGCCGCGCTCCGCCAGGTGTGGGTGGAGAGCCGCGTACCCGCGATCGCCACGGTCGCCGCGATCTCCTGGAGTGTCGCGGCGTCCACCCCCGACTCTGCGGCGGCGAACTCGAACGTATACGACGTGTACAGCGTCTTGAGGACGGCCTCGAATTGCTCGAAGGTGGGGGGGACGGCGGGGTGCTCGCGCTCCAGGTACTCCTGCCAGTTCCACCACCGCCGCACGAACTCCCGGTCGTAGAGGTCGTGCTGGATCAAGTGGTTGGCGATCGCCAAGAGGATGGCCGCCTCGCTCCCGGGGTAGGGGGCCACCCAGTGATCGGCGTGCGTGGCGGTGTTCGAGAGCCGCGTATCGAAGACGATCAGCTTCGCCCCGCGCTGCTTCGCTTCGATGACACGCTGCGCATGCGGGTTGAAGTAGTGACCGGCCTCCAGGTGGCTGCTGATCAACAGGATGACCCTGGCGTTGGCATGATCGGGGCTCGGCCGGTCCAGCCCCATCCAAAAGTGATAGCCCGTCCTGCCGCCGCTCGAGCACACGTTGGTGTGGGTGTTGTGCCCGTCGACGCCCCACGCGGCCAGCACCCGCTCGGTGAAGCCGTCTTCTCCCGGCCGGCCAACATGGTACATGATCTCATTGTGCCGGCCCTCGGCGATCGCGTGTCGCACGCGGATCGCGATGTCGTCGAGGGCCTCGTCCCAGCTGACCCGCACCCACTGCCCCGCGCCGCGGCGTCCGACCCGCTTGAGCGGATATAGGATGCGATCCGGGTCGGTGACCTGGTTGAGCGTCGCGGGTCCTTTGGCGCAGTTCCGTCCGCGTGAGCCGGGGTGCTCGGGATTGCCCTCGAACTTTCGGACCTGCAGGGTGTCCTTGTCCACGTACGCCAGCAGCCCGCACGCGGACTCGCAGTTGAAGCACGTAGTGGGCACGAGCATATAGCGCTTCTCGACCCGCGCCGGCCAAGCTTTTGAATCGAGCTCGACCCAGTCGTCCCACCGCTCCTTGGGCGGAAACGCGGCCAAGTGAATCCGGCTCGGCCCGGGGTAGAAGGTTTCCCCACGGGCCTCGGCGGCCTCGCGCGCCGCGCTCACCCGTGCGTTGAGCTGCTCGAGACGCATACTAGGCAAGGGGTACGGCTTGTCCCGCCTGGACATAGCCGTGCTCGTAGGCGAGGAGGCCGGCCAGAGCCGGCGGGACGGCGCTCAACGCGACCCACGGATCGAGCGAGGGGAAGGCGGCAACGACGCCGAGCCCGCACGCCACGAGCCCCAGGCCGGTCAACCAGAGCCCCGATCGGTAGAACCTACGGAATCGTCCCCCGACCAACTCATGGACCGCCAGATGGGCATGCGCAGTGGCATGGGTCAAGGTCGCTTCCCCCCAGGCCAGCAGCAGCTGCAGCAGGCTGGAGGCGCCGAGCATCCACAGAAGCGGCCGGACGAGATCCGCGTCGAACCGCACGGCCACCGGGAGCAGGGCGGCGGAGCCTGCCAGCACGGCCTGGACGAGGAAGTGCGACGGCAGGAGCGGGTTCTGCCAGAGATCGCGTGCCTGTGCCTGAGCGAAGAGGTACGCCGTGTACACGGCGGTCAGCGCCGCCAGCGGCCCGCCGAGGACCGCGAGCGCCGTCTGCACGCGGCTTCCCCCGAGGAGCGTCGCGCCGACATGAGCGGCGAGCACGGCGGCATACCCGGCGATGATGAACGCCCCCTTCACCAACCAGCTCGACCACTGGGGTCTGGTGAAGATGAGGTAGAAACGCTCGGGGTGCTTGAGGTCGGCGACGAGCAGTCCTCCCGTCACAACGAGGAAGACGCCGGCCAGGACGGGGGCGGACCACAGCCACAGGAGGTTCGTCCCTGAGAGGAACCCGCCCATGAGCAGCAGCAGCGGGACGAGGTACGCCCCCGACGCGATCGCCTTGGTCCAGGTGTACAGGCTGACCCGCCATCCCCATGGCATCTGATGCGGCACGTCGTAGCTCAAGAGCGCCGCGGCCGAAGACGTGCTCCACCCGTCCGGGTGGCCTGACGTGACCTGCTGTGGAAACCGGCCCTGTTCGCTCCACATGAAGAGTCCGCCCGACGGCCGCCGCGCCGCGATCGGGTCGAGGGTCGCTTGGTGCGCGCCGGTATAGAAAAGCTTGGGATGCGTCCCCTTCTCCGGCCGCCGCACGGTCGTGGCCTCCCGCCCGACGATCTGAGCGACCCGGGAGCCCGGATCGTTGAGGTCGCCGACGAGGATCGCCTCGGTGGGGCAGACCACCACGCAGGCCGGCTCGAGGCCGACGTCGATCCGGTGAGCGCAGAAGTTGCACTTCTCGGCCGAGTGGTCGTCGGGGTTGATGAAGATGGCGTCGTACGGACACGCCGCGATGCAGGCTTTGCACCCGATGCAGATGGTTTTGTCGAAGTCGACGATCCCGTCCCTCCTCCGGTACATCGCCGTCGTGGGACAGGCGGTGGTGCAGGGCGCGTGATCGCACTGGTTGCACCGCGTGACCTGGAACGCGCGGTGAGTGTGGGGGAACATCCCGACATCGACGTACTTGACGTAGGTGCGGGTGACGGACAGCGGCACCTCGTTCTCAGACTTGCACGCGGTCGTGCAGGCGTGGCAGCCGATGCAGCGGGTGTGGTCGATGACTTTGGCCCACTTGATCGGGCGGGCGGGCATCTCGAGCGGGGCGGCGGCGGGTGAAGCACTTGCGGTCATGGATGTCCCCTACCGCGTCTGGCGGGTCGATTCCTGCACCCCGTAGGGTTAGCCCTCTACGCTGTCGAGGTTCCCGATCATATAGCCGTAGCTCCCGGGCTCGACGACATCCGCGGTCCGGTGCAGCAGGATCGTGACGTTCCGCCGATACGGCGCCGAGATCGCCTCGAGTTCTTCGAAGGTCTGGGGATGGTAGACGCGCCCCAGCACCGTGGCCGGTCCCACCTCGACTCCGAGGGCGGTCACCTCGGGGATCAAGAGGCCGCCGGCGTGGGGTCGGAGTGTGGCGATCTCGGTCAGCACCGTCTGCGGGGGCGCCGCCGCCGGAATGGGGGGAAGCATCTCCATCGCCCGCATCACGTTCAGAATTCCCCGGACCCCGCGCTCGACGTACTCGGACTGGTCGACGTCGCCGCCGCCGAGCTCCACGACGATCGACGGCACGTCCCGCGCGCGCGTGATCCCGCTTGCCGTCCCGGGGTACGGGTCGCGAGGCCGGTACAGCCAGGCCGAGCCGAAGGCTCGGGAGAGACGTTCGTCGTTGACGATATACACGTAGTCGACGGTCGGATACGCGCCGCCGGCATGGAGATCCACCAGCGCATCGATCTGGTTGAGGAATCGAGTCGTGATCTTGTCCGCCAGCTGCTCGGTGAACCCGCCGTGCGGATCTCCGGGAAAGACGCGGTTCAAGTTGGTCATGTCGAGCGGTGTGTTCCGCGTGATCGCGGCGTAGGAGAGGGGGTTCGCGCAGGGCAGCATCAGCACGCGGCCGCGCAGGTCACCGGCGCTGAGGCGCGTACGGACCCGGAAGAGGATCTCGACGCCGACCGCTTCGTCTCCGTGAATCCCCGCGGCCAGCCCCAACGTGGGCCCGTCCCCCTGCCGGCCCCGCAGTTCGTGGAGCGCGAGCGATACCTCGGCGCCGCTCGCGAGCGATGTGATCGGGATCCGCTGCACCGTCCAAGCTGAACTCACCGATTCCCCTCCTCGGTCCTTGTAGCGCGGTCTTCCAAGCCCGTGCAAGCCCTCGACAATCTGCCGCCTCAGGCGACGTTCGGCGAAGGCTTCCCCGGCTCCTCGGGGCGGACGTAGCCTGAATCGCACGGGCTGGGTTCAATGAAGGGAAGGAGTGCAGGCATCAAAATGCAAATCTCAGGCCATAGCGTTTGTCCGTCGACGCACCGCACGTGGAGGCGGTGCTGATTTGGGGGAGGGTGATGAATAAGAACGACAGCAGGCCGTCTATGGCGCTGCTTACCTTGATCAACGGATTCCAAGTGTCGCAGGCGATTCATGTCGCGGCGAGACTCGGGATCGCTGATCTCCTCACGGGTGGCCCCCGGAGCAGCGAGGACCTCGCCGCGGCGACCGGCGCACACGCCCCGTCGCTCTACCGGCTACTGCGGGCGCTCGCCAGCGTCGGCGTCCTCCGTGAGGACACGGACCGTCGCTTTAGCCTGACCCCGCTCGGTGACTGCCTCCGCTCCGATTCACGCAGCCCGGTCGGTCCGTGGGCATCCTACATTGGCGAGCCGGCGTACCGGCTGGCCTGGGGACAATTGGAGCACAGCGTGAGGATCGGCGAGACGGCCTTCCGCCATGTCCATGGGATGAGCGCCTATGAATATCGCGCGCGGAACCCGGAGGCGGGAGCCATCTTCGACCAAGCAATGACGGCGCTCTCGCGCGGCACGAACGAAGTTCTCCTCGACGCCTACGACTTCGGGCGCTTCCGATGCGTCGTGGACCTGGGCGGCGGCCAGGGCGCGCTGTTAGCGGCCATCCTCGCAAAGCACCGTTCAGTCCGCGGCGTCCTCTTCGATCAGCCGCATGTCGTTGAGGGAGCCGAACACGTCCTCAAGGCGGCGGGCGTTGCGGACCGGTGCCGGATCGTGGCCGGCAGTTTCTTCGAAGGAGTCCCGAACGGCGGGGATGCCTACACCCTGAAGTTCGTGCTCCACAATTGGGCGGACGAGGAGGCCGTCGCAATTCTCCGGATGTGCCGGCGGGCGATCGCACCGGATGGGGCTCTGCTAGCCATCGAACGAGAGGTCGGCCCGCCCAACGAGGACCCGCGGGTCAAGTTGGGCGACCTGAACATGCTCGTCGGACCGGGAGGGAGGGAGCGCACCCGCAAGGAGTTCGAGGCGCTGTTCGCCGCGGGCGGCTTCCGGCTCGTGGGAGCGACGCCGACGCAGGCTCAAATAAGCATCATCGAGGGGGTTCCTGGTCCGATGTAACCTCTCGCAACCGCATGATAGGCGCTGCTTCGACGACCCCTCCCTCTATACGCACGTTTGCCAACGAGGTGAATTGAACCGTACATCTCCGTATCCGGATGGAGTGGCCATGGCCCGACATCGCGGCGGTCGAGTACTCGCGATTTGCGTGCTGGTCACTTTTGTCGTCGCTGTGTTCTTCGGCGCTCCTGCGTGCGCGGACGACGCGATCGACGTCCAAGCCATCGATGCTTTGATGCTACGATTGATGGCGACGTACGGCGTGCCGGGGGCGTCGCTCGCGCTGATCAAAGACGGTCGGGTTGTGCTAGAGAGAGGATACGGTTATCGAGATCTGGCGACTCACGCGCCCGTCACCACGGGCACACTTTTCAGCATCGGGTCCATTTCGAAGTCGTTCACGGCACTCGGCATCGCACAGTTGGTGGATCAGCACAAAGTCGATCTCGATACACCGATCATTAAGTACGTGCCCGAGTTACGGCTCAGCGATCCCGGCGTGACGCAGAGGGTGACGTTGCGGCAGCTGCTGTCCCACACCAGCGGCCTTCCGCCCGACGCAAAGTGGAACACGCCGGCGGCGGATGCAAGTCACCAGCAAATCGTCCACGACATGGCAACGGTGCCGATCACCGCGGCGCCGGGCGCACGGTTTCAGTACTGCACCCAGTGCTTTCTGCTGGCGGCCTACGTTCTGGAACGGATGACGGGCCAATCCTGGGAGGCGTATACGCGGGCGCACATCTTCGGACCGCTCGGGATGGCGACCGCGTCATTCGGGTCCTTTGGTCTTGAGCGGGCTCAAGACGCGGCTCAGCCGTACCGACCATATGTTTTCGGCCAGGTACCGGTGCTTTGGGAAGCACTCCGATGGATGGAACCTCTGGCGCCCGGAGGGGGCATCGATGCCAGCGTCGCCGACATGGCGCGGTATGCGCTGTTTCAACTCGGCGACGGCACGGCGTCGGGCCGGCAGTTGGTCTCGCCGCCCATGCTGGCGGAATTGCACCGTCCGGAGATCGCTACACGCGACTCTCCAGCCGAGGACATCCGCTACGCGCTGGGATGGTTCACCTCAGAGCATCGGGGGGTGCACCTCATTTTCCATAGCGGCAGGAACCCCGGCTTCCGGGCCAACATCACGCTTGTTCCATCCGTCAAGGCAGGGCTGGTCATTCTTGCCAACGCGGAGGGGGCAGGTTTGTTTGTCCAGGCGGTTCGACTAACTCTCGTGGATGAGCTGCTGGAAATGACGCCGCGACACGATCTGGCTCATTGGATCAATTGCGGATAGATCACTTCGTGGCGCCCCTGTGCCGAGATTAGTTCCTGACCGACATCGGTGACCGGAACGATTTCGAATCCCTGCCGGAACGGGTAGCAGCGCAACCAAGTTCCGGCAGCTTGGTCGGTCTCTGCAGTTTAGCACGGGGAAGAGATAGGGCCAGCTGTTGGCTGAAAAAGTACCTCGATGTGTTTGCTGAACATATCTGAGAAACTGAGCTGAGCCTGCAGTTCCGATTTGACCACGCGCTGAGAACCTCGAGTATGTGTCGAATGTCTTTCTTGATACAGGTTTGCGCGATGATGACGCTGGGGAGGCGCATATCTAATGGGCGAAGTCCACAACCAGCCCTTTCGGCTCTCGTTCAACACCGCGTTGAAGATCGAGTCCAAGGGATCGCGGGTCACCTCCGATGGCGGGCTGATCCTCGTACGCGAGCTGGACGAACGGTTGGGCTCCAGCGCCCTCATCGTACAGCACTTGACCGATCCGCGGGGCTCGAAACATCCAGTTCCCGCTCGCCGAACCTGGTCCCGTAATCAATCTACCGCCGATTGGTGGGGCAGGAAGCCAAAACGAAAATTCCGGTCAGCGTGCTTTGCCTCAGGGAGCCCGCCGGCTGAGCGGCGAGCCGCCGCATCGCCCCGCGCCGGCACCCGGCCCGCGTACCTGCTCCTTCCTGCGCGGACCCCCTTGGACGCGCCGTCACCGCGCCCGCGGACATGACGGCTGAGCCGGTCGAAGCGTTGATCCGCGGCGTACCATTCTTCAGTGCGCTCGACCGCCTGGACGTTGCACGCCTGACCGGGGCGCTGGAGGAGGTGGCGTTCGCCGCCGACACGGTCATCTTCTCCGAGGGAGCCGACGCCGACGCGCTCTACCTTCTCGACGAAGGTCAGGTGACCGTAAGCGTCCGCGGACCCACGGGCGAGCGGTCGGTCGCCACGCTCCGGGCACCCGCGCATTTCGGCGAGCTTGGCCTGCTGCTCGGGCGCCGCACGGGGTCGGCCCGCGCCGCGACCGACGTGCGCGCCTGGAAACTATCCCGGGAGCGATTCGAGCGGGTGGCCAGGGAGCGGGGCCACCTCGGGCTTATGATGGCCACATCGCTCGCGGAACTGCTCGACCGCCGTTCGCGAGAGCACGCGGGCGTTCCAATCACGACGGCGACGGCGCTTCCGATCCGTCTCGATGCTCCCCGCCCCGCGCCATCGCGCCTGCGGCGAAATTTGTCGTTCGCCCTCGCGATCGGCGTCCCCGTCGTCCTCTGGACGGTGTCCCCGCCGGCCGGACTGACCGCCAGAGGGTGGCACGTCGGCCTTATCGTCATCGGGGCGGTCCTTGCGTGGCTGACCGAGCCGGTGCCCGATTTTGTCGTCGCCCTGGCCATGGTGACCGCGTGGGGGCTGACGGGACTGGTGCCGCTCGGGCAGGCGCTCGCGGGGTTCACGAGCTCGTCCTACATAGTGGCCCTCAGCGCCCTGGGCCTGGCCGCGGCGATGTCGCGTTCCGGCCTGCTCTATCGCGTCGCGCTGCGGCTGCTACGGACCTTTCCGCCGTCCTACTCCGGCCAAGTGCTCGCCCTGCTCGTCGGGGGAGCGCTCGTCACGCCGCTGATGCCGCTTTCGATCGCGCGTGTCGCGGCGATAGCCCCGCTTGCCCAGGAACTCGCCCACGGCCTGGGATATCCACCGCGGAGCCGAGGGAGCGCGGGCCTAGCGTTCGCCGGAATTCTCGGGTACGCGGCGTTCAGCAGCGTCTTCTTCACCGGCCTCGCGATGAATTTCTACGTATTTGCGCTGATGCCGGCCGCGGACCGCGCGCAGTTCAGCTGGTCCGTCTGGTTCCTGGGCGCGGCTCCGGCCGGGCTGATTCTGTTTCTGGGCTGCGCCGCCATGCTGTTGGTCGGCTTTCGGCCGACGGAGTCACCGAGAATCGCCCCCGCCGCCCTGGAGCGCCAACGGCGGGTCCTCGGACCGCTCGCGTCCTCCGAGCTCGTCACGATCATCGCGCTCGCGGTCTTGCTCCTGGGGCTCGTCGCCCAGCCGACCCTCCGGATCGACAGCGCGTGGGTGGCGGCCACCGCGCTTATCATAGGCCTCACCGGGGAAGTGCTGAACCGGGAAAGCTTCCGGAACTCCATTGAGTGGGGCTTCCTGGCGCTGTTCGGCGTCCTGCTGGGAACCGGCGGCGTTCTTCACGGCGTCGGGATCGACGGGTGGATCGCGAATCTGCTCGTGCCGCTCGTACGTTCGGTCGGAAGCCCGGCCGCGCTCGTCATGCTGCTCGCGCTCGCGATCGTCGCCGCCCGGCTCGCGCTGCCCTGGATTCCGGCCACGCTGCTTCTGAGCCTCGCGCTGGTCCCGGCGGCCCCCAGGCTCGGCCTGGCCCCGTGGATCGCCGGCTTCGTCGTGTTGGTCACCGCCAACGCCTGGCTCAACCCGCGTCAGAGCGACTACTGCCGGCTCGTCCGGGACGCCACGGAGGGGGAGATGTTCACCGAACGTCACGCCCGCCTGGCCGGCGTGGGGCTGACCGTGCTGACGCTGCTCGCCCTGGCGGTGAGCCTGCCGTATTGGAAATTTCTTGGGATCCTGACGCGGTAGTCACTCCAGGCCGTTATTAGGCTCTAGCGAAAGACGGCGAGCGGCAGGAGTGCGCTGACGATGTACTGCCCAGCGTCGACGATCTCTGAGATCTTCAGATCCACACAGAGACTCGCCAGCACGTACGCATCCTCGGCCGAGAGCCGGTAGCCTTGGGACAGGTGCCCGATCATCGCGCGCACCGCATCCTGCGAAGCTCTGTAGAGATCCGGCCCGACCCCGGTTGTCCCGTACCAGCCCCCATGGTTCACGCGGGGGACCAGCGGACCAGGCACGGCGAACTGCGGCCCCGGAATCCTTCGGCCTTTCTGGAGCGTGAATCGTAGCGCCGCGTACATCGGAGCCTCGATGCCTGTGATGCACACCTCGCCGTCGCCCTGCGCCGCGTGTGCATCCCCGCAACTGAACAGGGCGCCGTCGACCTGCACCGGCAGGTAGAGCGTGCTGCCGCGTGTGAGCTGTCGGACATCCATGTTGCCGCCGAACGTCCCGGGAGGCGCAACCGCCTGCTCGTGCGCCCCAGTCGGGCAGACCCCCATCGTCCCGAAGAAGGGCTCAATCGGGATCGCAATGTCGTCGCGCATGCGGGCGACGTCGCCGCTCGCGAGATCGAAGACCCGCAGATAGGGCTCCTTGAAGTCATCGGGGAGTAACCCCCGCCCAGGGGCGATGGCGGTCCACCCCCACCCCCGCGTATGGATATCGAGTATCTCGACGGCCAGCGCATCGCCCGGTCCGGCCCCGTTCACGTAGAGGGGACCGGCCAGCGGATACGAGCGCGCCCGGTTCTGCGTTGGCAGGGCCGCGGAGGTGGACGTCGGCGTGATCTGATTGTCGCTGACATCACGGGTGTGCACCACCACGACGTCGCCGCTGTCGATCACCATCCCCGGCTCATGGCGCACGTCCCACGTGCGGTGCACTTTGTCTAACGGAAAGTAACGGGTCGCCATGGCAGACGCCTACCGAGGCGGCTGCGGCAGAACCGGCGTCAACAACCACTTCTCCGCCTTGGCAATGTACTGCGCCGGGTCCGGGTTGATCGCGGCGCGCTCAGGAGAAGCGTAGTAGGACCTCTCTTGGGCGACCCAGTCGTCTCCGTCGCTGCTGAGGAGCCAAACGAACTCGTTGCGCTCCCGAATGATCCAGGCGCCGTCGATGCGATAGCCATTCTTCAGGCGCAGCGGATAGACGCCGGCCGCCCACGCCTGCACAAAATCATTCAACCGGCCCTTGTTGATGGTGTAGATTCGCAGTTCCGCGGTCATGTTGATCTCCCTCCTTTGAGTTCCCGAAATGCCTTTTAACAGGTCCGTGTCCCCCCACCCCCTGATCTTCCCGGCTGGCATGATGCGGCGCTGGGTTGGCCTGTGGATGGCCATAGGGGGATTGGGCTCGGCGCACGATCGCGCGTCATATTCTGGCGCTTGACCAACCAAAGCGTTGGGGCTCTGCCCCTCACCTACCGCGGCCCCAAATCGGATTCCTGCCGGCAGGGACCCCATGCGCGATGGCGAACGCGCGACGCTGGAGTGCGCCGCCCGCGGCCGGCAGAACCGTGCCCGCCGCGAGACGAAACTTGGGGAGGGAGCACGATGGCCGTGCTCGACCGCAAGATCGCCGTGATCGTCGGGGGTGGACGCGGGTTGGGCAGGACGATTGCTACGACGTTGGCGCAGGCAGGTGCCCGGGTCGTGCTCGCCGCCCGGACCGCAAGTGAGCTCGAGAGCGCGGCCGCGGAGGTACGGGCCGCGGGGGGCGAGGCGGCATCTGTCAGAACGGACGCCACGCGGGAAGAGGAAGTCCGGCATCTGGCGAGGTGGACGCGTGACGCCTACGGTGAGCCCGACATCCTGGTCAACTGCGCCGGCGAAGCCCTCCTCAAGCCGCTGGCCGAGATTACCTGGGACGATTGGCATCGGATCCTGGCGGTGAACCTGGGATCCGTGTTCCTCACGATGCGGGAGTTTCTCCCTGGGATGATGGCCCGGGGCCGCGGCGCGATCGTCAACCTCGCTTCCCGGGCGGCCATCACCGGCGCCCCGGCGGCCAGCGTCTACGGATCGGCGAAGGCGGGCGTCATCGCGTTCACCAGGTGCTGGACCAGGGAGGCCGCCGCTCACGGTGTGCAGCTGGCGGTGATCGCCCCCGGTCCGATGGATACGCCGATGCGCTGGGCGGCGACGCCCGCGTTCGACCGGACGCACGTGATCCCCCCGCAGGCGGTGGCCGACCTCGTGCTGCTGGCCGTGTCCACCCCGAACCTCGTGTACGACGACGTGCTGATTCCGGTCTCTATCAATTATTGATATGGTGTAGGTGTAGCGGAGAGCGATCCTCGAGGAGGGCGACGTCGATGTGGACAGCGAGATCTCGCAGGCGCATCGTGTGGACAGTCTGTCTCGTGCTGGTGGGAAGCTTGACGTTGCCGAGTACGTCCCAGGCCGCAACCGCGCAGGCGATCGACGCGAGCGCGAATAAGGCGATCGCCCAGTTCAAGAGCCAGGTCAAAGGCGCCGACGCGTTCCTCCGGGGGGCCAACGGGTACCTCATGTTCCCGGAGGTCATTCAGGCCGGCATCGGGATCGGGGGGGAGTACGGCGAAGGGGTGCTGCGCGTTGGGGGCAAGAGCGCGGCCTATTACAGCATCGCCGCCGGGTCGATCGGGTTTCAGCTCGGCGCGCAGAGAAAGTCGATCCTCATCGTGTTTTTGCAGTCCCAGGCGCTCAAGGATTTCCGGGCGAAGGCTGTGGCGGGTAAAGCCTGGAACGTGGGCGTTGATGGATCGGTGGCGTTGCTCAACCTGGGGGCGCAAGCGTCCATCAATTCCGCAACGATCAATAAGCCGATCGTGGGGTTCGTGTTCCAACAATCGGGTCTCATGTACAACCTGAGCCTCGAGGGGGCAAAGATCTCGAAGCTCCAGAGATAAGGAGCCAGTGAGGTGCGGACACCGCTCATCGAGGGTCTCCTGGCCGCGGTGGTGGGGGTCGTCGTCTCCACCGGCGTCGCGGGCGCGGTGGACGGCAGAGGGTTTCCCGATGTGCCCCCTTGGCACTGGGCCTTCGATGCCGTGATGAAGGACCAGGGGGCGGGGGTGGTCGTCGGGTATCCGGCCGCGCCTGCCGAACT
>DASSXJ010000294.1 GCA_035703895.1 bacterium
CACCCTGACGGTGGTCTCCTGGGGCGACCTCTTGAAGATCACCTGGCAGTTCTTTGACGTGTACTGCGATGAGGCCTATGCCATTCTGGCGCACGAATGGATCGACGCGAAGGGGGGCCTGCCGCGCGGCTTCAAAAAAGTACAACTATTGAGTGAC
Source organism: bacterium (assembly GCA_035703895.1). Lineage (NCBI taxonomy): Bacteria > bacterium. Next base: position 158 of record DASSXJ010000294.1, read on the forward strand.
TTGGACGATGTGGAAGACCACGTGCCTGCGTGAAAAATGTGGCGTCGATTTAGCGCCGGGGATGTCTCTTCTAGAATCTAATGACCTCGAGTGCAGCCTCCAATAGGAAGGACACTGCCTTCGACAATCGCTGGATATCGTGGAGGTCGTGTTTCTGGCGACACAGGAGCGCGATCTCCTGGGCAACCTGTACTATCGTATGCGCCTCTTTCGCATGCTCTACTTGTTTCTGGCCCACCATCTCTGCGAGGTAGGGGATGGCGCCGTAAGGGACGGTCCCGTCGCCTAGTCCGTGGACCGGGTTTTTCACGTCCGGCTCCTCCTTGAAACCCACCCCTTTGGGCCCCCCCAGGGCATTGATTGCACGTTGCACGTGCTTCTGGGCCTCACTCACATCGGAGGCCCTTTGCGCCAGCTGACCGGTGAGGAAATATGCGATCTTCAATTGGTAGCCCGCGGGTAAAGGAGCCATGCACCCCATGCTTCACCCTCCCGCTTCCGTCGCGTCTTCGCCCCCAAAGCCTTCGGCTTCCCGAATCGCTTCATCGAGGGTCATGCCTCTTCCTTCGGCCCAGGCTGGCGCAAATGCATCTTCACCGATCACCGCTCGTGCGGCAGCGACTCCGCGGTCATAATCGGGACGGTCGGCAGGCGGCAGGGGGGATCCAAGGGTTTCCCGTAGGGCTTCCGCGGCACCGAACAGCCGCGCGCCCAGCGCTCCCTGCTCCTGCGCCGCCGCAAGAGAGCCAAACGCCTCAAGGGAAAAGGCGATCCTGCGTTTGTCCCCGAACTCCCGATGCAGTGCGAGGCCTTGCCGCAGCAGTGATCGTGCCTGCGCGTGCTCCCCTTGGCGGCAGGCGACAAGGCCCAGGTTGGTAAGGACCATACCTGCGCTGTCTCTGTGACCCGCCTTGTGCCATATCGCCAGGCTTTCCTGAAGAAGCGCCCATGCCGTCCCATAGTCCCCTTGACGATAGGCCACGCGTCCCAGATTGTGGAGCGAAACGGCGGAGCCTACCCGATCTCCGATCGCACGCCGTAGGTCGAGGCTCTCTTCGTACAGATCGCGCGCACGGCCATGCTCGCCTAGATGGGCCGCGACAGATCCGAGGTCATGGAGCAATTGGGCGATGTTCTGCTTATCCGTGATCCCGCGCCAAAGGCGGAGGCTTTCCTCGAGAAGCACCCGTCCCGTTGGATAATCCCCCTGTCCGAAGACTGCGAGCCATCCGGCGGTCCTGAGCGCTTTCGCGCGCAGAGGCGCCGGAACATCTCCGGGTCCTGCGAGTGCAGTCTCCAGCCATTTCCGCCCCTCCGCCATGTAACCGCGCACAAACCAGAAATGCCCCAGCGACGTTGCCAGTCGTAATGCGGCTATAGTCTCCCCTCTCTCTACGGACCACTCCAGCGCTGCACGCACGTTGTCGTGCTCCGTCTCGACCGTATCGAACCACGCGGACTGCTGCGAGCCCTCCAGTTCCCGTTCCGCCCGCTCCACGAACGCCAGGTACCAATCCCGATGGCGCCTCCGCGCCGCTTCTTCTTCGCCGGACTCCAGCAAGCGGTCCCGACCGTACTGCCGTACGGTCTCCAAGAACCGGTACCGGACGCTTCCAGGGTGTTCATCGATGAGCGTCAACGATTGGAATGCGAGTTGCGTCAGGGCGTCCAGGACATCCGACTCTTCAAGCCCATTCCCTGGACATACCCCCTCCGCCCCTTCAAGCGTCCATCCCCCCGCAAAGACGGACAACCGTTGCAGTAACAGGCGTTCCCGTTGCGAGAGCAAATCGTAACTCCAATCGATCGCGCCGCGGAGGGTCTGATGTCGTTGAAGGACCGTCCGGCTCCCCCCGGTGAGCAGGTGAAATCGGTCGTCGAGCCGCGCGGCGATCTGCTCCGCCGTCAGAACGCTCATGCGGGCTGCCGCCAACTCGATTGCCAGTGGTATCCCGTCGAGGCGCTGGCACACCACAGCCACCGATGGGGTATTATCGCGGTTCAGCACAAAGGTCGGACGGATCGCCACAGTCCGTTCCAGAAACAGCCTGACTGCCTCATACTCCCCCAGCCCTGCAGGCGAGGGGAGTCGCCGAACGTCGGGGAATGAGAGCGGCGGGACCGTCCATGTGGTCTCGCCCGAGACCGCAAGCGGCTCTCGGCTGGTTGCGAGGATGCTCACCTCAGGGCATCTCCGCAACACAACCTCAGCGAAGTGCGCACACGCGCTCACCAGGTGCTCGCAGTTATCCAGTATGAGCAGATGCCTTTTACGCTCAAGAGAGTCGAGGAGGGTCGCCAACAGTGGACGACCGGGCATTTCGCGGATCCCCAGGGCCGACGCAGCCGTTTGCGTGACAAGAGCCGGATCCGAAAGGGCAGCGAGATCCACGAGCCAGACCCCGTCACGGTAACCTTCGAGCATCTCCTCGGCCACCCGGAGGGCGAGACGCGTTTTCCCGACACCTCCCGCCCCTGTGAGCGTGAGGAGACGGCTCGAGGACAGGAGTCGCCTCACTTCCTCCATCTCACGTTTCCTCCCGACAAATCCGGTCAATTGACGGGGCAGGTTGTTGTCGAAGGCATCAAGGGACCTCAGAGGAGGGAACTCGTCGGGAAGCGCGGGATGAAGTACTTGGAAGATTCTCGTGGGTTCTTGTAGGTCTCTCAGTCGGTACGATCCGAGGTCACGCAAGCGTACGCCCGCCGGCAGGTTGTTCGAGGCGAGCGTGTTTGTTGCCAGGGAGAGGAGGATCTGCCCGCCAGAGCCAGCTTCGCAGATCCGCGCGGCCCGATGCACGTCCAACCCTGCGTATCCTCCGCCGACAATCAAGGGCTCACCGGTGTGCAGCCCCATGCGCACCCTCGGCTCTATGCCCTCGGGCCAGGAATAGCGGGCAATCGCCGACTGCGCCGCAACAGCGGCTGCGACTGCGTCGCTGGCGCGGGAGAAGACGGCCAGAACAGAGTCCCCCTGACCGCTGGCTTCCCACCCCCCGGCTTCAGCGAAGATCGTGCGCAGCAGACGATGGTGCTCGGCGAGCACCGTTGCATACGAAGAGTCGCCCAGGCGTTGGAGGAGTTCCGTCGAGGCTTCGATATCGGTGAAGAGGAATGTGACCGTCCCTGCCGGCCGCTCAGGCATAGGTGGCCTCCTCACCGGGCCCTCATACCAGCCTGCCCCATGCCCCCGATCCGCGACGTTCGACGGAGATCCGCTGTGCCCCTGTAAGGCGGGACGGCCAGAAGCCTCCCTTACATCCTCTCGATGGACTCCCGAGCAATCCCGTCGTCGAGCATCTCATGATGGATCGCCGTGGCAAGGATCTCGAGGCCGTCCACGAGGCGCGGGCCCGGCCGGTTGAAGTACGATGAGGCGTCGGTGAGGAACACTCGCCCCTCTCGCACCGCGGGGATTTCGTCCCACCCTGGACGCTCCGTCAGCGCTCCGACCTCGGCCCGGGTCCGCGCGAGATCGAACCCGCACGGCATCAGTACCAGGACATCTGGCGCGGCCCCGATCACCTCGTTCCACTCGACCACGCGCGACGGTTCACCGGCGCGTCCCAAAACGTCCACGCCGCCAGCGATATCCACCATCTCCGGCACCCAGTGCCCGCCCACGTAGATGGGATCCATCCACTCCAGGCAGACAACGCGGGGACGGGGCGGGCTGGCCTGAGCCTGCACCGTCCCGATCCGGATCCGGAGTTGGTCCACCAGCGCCTGCGCCCGGCCCGCCGTCCGGGTCAACTCGCCGACGAGCAGAATGTTGTCGAGGACATCACCGAGCCCGCGCGGTTCCAGCGAGACGATCTTCGCTTCCGCGTCGAGCAGCTTGGCCGCCTGCTTCACCAGGGTATACGATGGTGCGCAGACAGCGCAGAGTTCCTGCGTCAGGATCAGATCGGGAGCAAGGCGGGCCAGGGCTCTCTCGTCCAGGTGATACACGCTCCTGCCTGTGTGGACCATCCCGCGGATGCGGCCTTCGATCGCTCGGCTGGGCTCGCTCAGTCCGATGATCGCCTCGCTGAGCACCGGCTTCCCGAGCACCTCTGGTGGAAAGTCGCAGTCGTGCGAGATCCCCACGAGGGCATCGGCAAGACCAAGGGAGCACACGATCTCGGTCGCGCTGGGGACGAGAGAGACGATTCGCATCGCCCCTGTTATCCTGCCGGCAGCCTCTCGCCCGCGCGGATGGGCACGGGGAGCCGGTTGGCCGGGGGCGCCAGCGGGCACACCCACCGGGGATCATAGACACACGAGGGATGATACGCGAAGTTGAAGTCCAGGACGAGCTGGCCATTCTCGATGCCGAGGTCCGCACCTTTGACGCTGTCGAGCAGGTACCTGCCCGCGCCGTACGTTTCGGCTCCACTCGTCGCATCGCGAAATGGGAGGAAGATCCCGCCGCCGTACCCTTCCAACCAATAGAGTTCGAGCGCAAGTGGATGGCCCTGGAGGTCAAAACGGGCCACACCGAAGCGAACAAATCGGTAGGTACCGCCCCCGCTTGTGTGGAGATCGTAGAATGCAGTCTCGGCGGGCTCTACGTTCGCCAGGACACGGGCGCTCGGCTCGTAGTCGAAATATGGGAGCCCGGGAAAGCGAGCCCGTTCGGATCGCGGGATGGGCGATTGAGCGTGGGTGGCGAACAACCGGTCGCGCCCCGCGCGCCAGGACGCCCAAGCAGCCCTGGGATCGGGCGCCGCGCGGATCGCCTGGTAGAGCTCAAAGATCCGCCGCTTCCAGTCCAACAACTCAAGGTGCTCGATCGCCATCTCCAAGAGTAGTCTATCAACTGAAAAGGGCTCCGGGAATCCGAACGTGAAATGAGGGAGAGCCGCGATTGGACGTGATGCATCGGGTACCGTCACATCATTTCTCCCGGGAGGCATTGATGAACACAGAAGAACTCTGCTGGATCCCGGCCACTGAACTGGCGCGCCTGGTCCGTACCAAGGATGTTTCGCCGGTGGAGATCATCGACGCGTACCTCGGACGGATCGAACGGATCAACCCTCGGATCAACGCCTACTGCACCGTGGTGGCAGCGCAGGCCCGCGAGGCAGCAGCGGAAGCGGAGGCGGCGGTCCGCCGCGGGGACCAACTCGGCCCGTTGCACGGCGTGCCGTTCTCGCTCAAGGATTTGACCCCCTCCAAAGGGATTCGGACGACCATGGGGTCGAAGATCTTCGAACACAATATCCCCGAGGAGGATGCGGTCCTCGTGGAGCGGCTTCGCGGCGCAGGGGCGATCTTGCTCGGCAAGACGAACACCCCCGAGTTTGGCTGTAAGCCGTTCACCGACAACCGGCTGTTTGGAGCAACGGCGAATCCTTGGGCGCTCACCCGTTCCGCGGGCGGATCGAGCGGGGGGGCAGCCGCGTCCGTGGCCGCCGGTCTCGGCCCGATGGCGGAGGGCAGCGATCTCGCCGGATCGATCCGCCATCCCGCCGCGTGGTGCGGCGTCGTCGGGTTCAAACCCACCCAGGGCCGGATCGCGCGGTACCCAAATGCAACTGCCTGGAACGCCATGTCCTCGAACGGCCCGATCACGCGGACGGTCGCCGACGCCGCGCTGATGTTCTCGGCCATGGCCGGGCCCGACCCTCGAGATCCGCTTGCGCTGCCGCATACAGGTGAGGACTGGACCTCGCTCCCGTCCCAGGCGGATGTGCGCGGCCGGCGCGTGGCCTGGACACCGGACCTCGGCGGAGCCGCGGCCGTGGATCCGGCCGTCGCCTCGATCTGCCGAACCGCAACACGAGCGTTTACCGACCTCGGCTGTATCATGGATGAGGCCTCCCCCGAAATCGGGAACATCCGGGATTCGTTCCTTGCCCTCAACGCCGGCCTCCGACAGGCCACGGTCGGCAAGTACCTCGACCAATGGCGTGAGGAGATGGATCCGATTCTAGTACGGAGGATCGAGATCAGCCGGACCCTGACCGCCCCAGACATCGGCAGAGCGGAGGTCGAACGCACCGCGTATCATCACCGGCTCCGACGCTTCTTTGAAGAGTACGATTTATTACTCTGCCCGACCACCGCGACCACGGCATCGCCGCTGGACGCACTCCTGCCGAAGGAGATTGCGGGCCGCACCCTTCGGGATCACCTCGACATGCTGGTGCTGACCTACGCCTTCAATTTTAGCGGGTATCCGGCAATCTCGGTCCCGTGTGGGGCGACCAACGATGGATTGCCCGTGGGTCTGCAGATTGTCGGCGGCTGGCGGCAGGATGCACTCGTCCTGAAGGCCGCCGCTTGCTTTGAGCGCACAGCGCCGTGGGCGAACCTGAGACCGCCTCTGCATTGACCCGATCGTACAGAAACGAAGTTTCGATGGACATTGGTTCGATCGGTCATGGAGATATCCTCGAAGGCCCTAGGCACTTTGATATAAGAAACGATTCAATTAGGCGAGGGGTAGGGAGAAAATCCGGCTATAATGTATGTGGGGTAGTGCGAAAATGAGGGAAAGTCCAACGCGGGAAGTCGGATCCTCATATCACTCCCGAGGGCGCTGAATGCGGGCAATCGTGGCGTTTCTCCTCAGCTTTGTGCTCGCAGTAACAATTGGATCGCTAATTCTTCCCGACAACACTCCCAAGATCAAACCCAAGCGTCTCGTAGGAACTGCCCCAGTCCCTCCGACCCTAGATTTTCTCCCGGGGCTGCCTTCGCTGATCGTCCCGCGGCTTGATGACGCCTCAAAACGGTATGAGAAGGCCTGGCGGCTGTTGAAGGCAGGCAAGTACCGCGCCGCCGAAGGCGCATATCTCCAAATCCTCATCCGGAACCCGCAAGACCAGAAGGCCGTGCAAGGACTCGTGATGCTGCAACGGCTCCTCGCCAATCAGGATCCGAAAAGACTTCAGGAACAGGCTGAGGGATATCGTCGAACGATCGCCCTGGGACAGGTCACCGAGGAGCAGTACTCTCCAAGAGAATTAGAGCTCCTGGCTGAGGCAAGCCTGTCCGCCGCGAATGAAATTGTCTCGGAACAAAACTTGAAGGTCAGCTCTCTTTCAAAGGTCACCATCGTTACCGACGAGCGGCACCCCCCCGTTCCGTCACAAGTTAGCGTCCTACGCGATCCGATGGGTGCCATCAAGGAGCGCATCACTCAGCTCGCGACCTCCCTCGGGGTTGCTCCGGCGAAGACTGACATCGCTACCGGGGAGAAG
>DASSXJ010000295.1 GCA_035703895.1 bacterium
ATCAATGCGGCGCCCCGCGCCGGATCGCGGCGAGCGTCTCAGCGTACGCGAAGACCAGCGGGTCCCCGCCGGTGTTTATGAACACGACGGTGGTCCCCGGTTGCACGATGCCCTGCGCGACGTCGGCGAGGAGCGCGGCCAGCGCCTTGCCGGTGTAGACGGGGTTCAGCAAGAGCCCCTCGGCGCCCGCGGCGACCCGGATGGCGTCGAGGGCGGCCGGCGTCGGAACGCCGTATGCTTCGCCCCGCTGACCGTCCTCGAGGCGCACCTCCTCGTCGAGCGGGGGTGTGCCGAGGAGCTCCGCCGTTGTTCGAAGGAAATCTTTGACGCGCGGGCCGACGACCGGTGACAGCGCGCCCACGCACACCCCCACAATGCGGGTCTCGGCCAGACGGCTTCCCTCCCGCCGCGCCCCCAGGAGCAGCCCCGCGAGCGTGCTCCCCGATCCGACCGCAACGTACAGGTGATTCGGGCGAACGTCGGCGGCGCGGCACTGCGCGTCGAGTTCCAGAGAGGCGGAGACGTAGCCCGCCGTGGCCAGCGCTCCCGCCGGGGCACCGCCGTGGATGTAGATCACGTACGGTCTGCCACCGGCGGCGCGATCCTCCCCCGCCCACGACTCGAGGCGCCCCCGCGTGTGCTCTGAATAGGGGTCGGGATCGTCGGTGAACTTGAGCTCCGCGCCGAGCATATGGTCCAGGAGCAGGTTGCCCTGGACCGGTTCCGCGCCCGTCCCGCGGAGCAAGAGTTTGACGCGGAGGCCGGCCCGGCGTCCCGCCGCAGCGGTCACGCGGCAGAAGTTCGACTGCGCGGCGGCCGTGGTGATGAGCGACGTGGCCCCGCGGGCGACCGCATCGCCCACCAGATACTCGGCGCTTCGCACTTTGTTCCCGCCGAAGGCGAGCCCGGTCAGGTCGTCTCGCTTGATCCACAGATGGATGCCCAGCCGGTCCGAGAGGTTCACCGCCAGACTGAACGGCGTGGGGAGCGAGGCCAGCGTCTGGCGCGGCAGCCGCTCCAGCGCGCTCGCCAGCCCAGGGGCGCTCACCGCTGCCGCTCCAGTGCGGCGAGTACCGTGTGCATGCCGCCCAGGATGTGGCCGCGCATGAAGCGGGCCGCCGCGCCGCCGTCGTGCGCCGCCAGATTATCCAGCAACGTTTGATGGGGCGCTGGGTCGGGTACGGCCAGCTGGCTCGGATCCAACAGGCGCGAGCGGTAATACTCGCACTGGTCCGCGAGGTTCTCGAGGAGCCCCTCGAGCCGCGCCATGCGCGCGGCTCGCCGCACGTGCCGGTGGAAGGCCCGGTCCGCGGCCCGGATGGCCGGGATCGCTTCCGGCGACGCGACGCGGAGCTCGCGAATGAGCCCGTTGAGGCGGTGTCCCTCTTCGAGCTCTTCTGCGGTCATCCGCTCGGCCGCCTCCTTGGCCGCGAGTTCCTCGAGTGCCGCCCGCATCAGGTAGATCTCCCGCACTCCCTCGGGATCGAGCCGGGCCACGACGGCTTCTTTATGGGGCTCGAGCGAGACAAATCCCTCCCCGGCCAGCCTCTTGAGCGCGTTCGCGACCGTGATCCGGCTCACGCCGAGATCCGACGCGATGCGGCTGACGACGAGAGGCTCATGCGGACCCCACCGCCCATGGATGATGGCCTGCCGAAGCGACTCATACGCCGCCTGTTCACGCGTCTTGAAGTCTAGGGAAGGCGACCCCACCGGATCTACCGATTGCATGTTGCATGCATTATGCAGCGACCTCGAAATTCCTTTCCCAGCTGTTCAAGACGGCGAACGCTTGTGTCGGCCTCTCCCGGTTGCTATGCTCAAGAATGACATTTTTCTGCGCTTTTTATCCTGACTCATCTCACAAATCAGCTGCCGCCGAGACGCTCGTACCGTCGACCGCAGTCGGGCCGTCTTCGAAGGGGAACGTCCGGGAGGAGCCATGATAGGCGCACCGGGGCTTGCCAAGCGATTGTGGGACGGCGTCTTGCATCGGCAGAGCCTGGGCCGCATCGTGATCAAGTTTTATCCTCCCGGCGTGCAGGCCTCGCTCACCTCCGCTCCGGCGCTCGATGGGCTATCCAGGCATGACTGGCACTGGTTGTTTCTGCAGCATCTGGCCGAGTCGCTGCGCGTGATCGAGGAGCAAGAATCGGTTCGCCTGCTCGTCGCGGTGCGTGCGCTGGCCGAAGATTTCGTCAGCAGTTCGTACTGGCCCCAGGTGATCGGCGAGACGCTGCCGCACACCGTTGCAGGCGCGCCCGAGATTATTCCCGAGCAGCCCGGGGGCACGGCGCTCACGAGCGAGATCGTCCGTCGCGGCCGCGAGATGCCCGCGGTCCGCCTCTGGTGGTCTCCCCCCCAGGCGCGCGAACGCCTGGCGTCGTCGAACCTCGTGTTGCTGGTTCACGTGATGAAGGCCGCCGCGCATCCGCTCGAGCAGTACGAGCTGTTCAAGAAGATCACGCTCTTCGCCGAGTACTGCGATCAGCCAGATCGCCTGCGTGACCGGGCCACGTTGAAGACCGCCCCGCTCTACGCCGTCGTGCACGCGGACATCGCCGGGATCGCGGCTCCTCGTGTCGCCGCCCCTGAACACGGGACACGTCGTGCGCCCCTTCCGGTGCCCGCCGTTCAGGCCGGCGCGGATGCCTCGCCGCGGCGTGGGCCCGACGCGGACCGGCGCCTGTGGCAGCGGCCGGGGTTCGCCATGACCGCCGCGACGCTGTTGTGGGTAGGCCTCGTCCTCGGCGCCTTCTTTGCGCCCCGCAACGACGGCGTCTCTCCACCCTCATCGCCGACCGCCGCCCTCCGTCCCGCCGCGCCCACCCGCGAGGCGTCCCCCTCTCCAGACCTTGCGCTCGTGCCCCCGCGCGCGAGTGGATCGCCGCAGGTTTCCGAGACGCTGCGGACGCTCCCCCGCACGAGCGCAAGGTCCGGAGATCTCTCACACGTCCGCAGGGAGGCCGGCGATCTCCCACGGTTTCGCGTCGTGTCGGGGAGACTGGCGCGCAGTGTCGCCGAGCTCCGAGCGCGGACGCTCGCCGACCAAGGCGCCGACGCGTTCGTCCGGTTGGTGACCGACAACCTCGCGCAGCTTCAGTACGGCGCCTATCGGTCTCGGTTGAACGCGGAAGCGGAAGCCTGGCGCCTGCGTTCCCAGGGATATACCGCGATGATTGTCCCCTGGTAACCGGCGCGCTATCGAGCGTTTGCGGGGCGGCGGCGTGACCAAGCAGGAAGCGCAGGTCCAAGTCGCCGTCCTCAAGCGGTTGCTCCGCGGGGAGCCGGTGGATCCCGCCTCGCTCAGCGCGGCGACCGGCTTCACGGAAACGGTTGTGGGCGCGGCGCTCGCCACCCTGCAT
>DASSXJ010000296.1 GCA_035703895.1 bacterium
CGCTCAACCACGCGCATCACTTCCTCGTGCTCCGCGGCCTGCGCCTCGGGCAAGGCCTGGAGCAGGGTCAGGACCTCCTCCCGATTGCGCAGTGTCCCGCACGCCAACTCACCGACGACGAACGGATGGGCCAGCACCTCCGCGTTCTCCAGGAGGGACCGCAGTTTGCGGTTTCCCGCGCGTAGGTGATCGATCCAGACGGACGTGTCGACGAGGATCATGCTACGCGGCCTGGCCGACGCCGCCGGACCGTCCTCAAGCCCGGCTCAGTCCCCCCAAGCCTTGCCAGCCGCCGTGCACTCTCCCGGGCGATCAATGCCTCTAGGCCCATGCGTACGAGCGCCGTTTTCTTTGAGACCCCGGTCAACCGGGCCGCCCGGCGGATGAGGGATGGCTCTATGTTCAAGGTAGTCCGCATGCATGCATTATGATGCATAATTTCGGCATACGTCAAGCTACGCGCGCAAGTCGCTGCGACGCATGAAGCAGCAGCCGGGGGTTCTCCAATGGACAGGCTTCAGGCGACGGTCGCGATGCTCAATCAGGTGCAGGCTGGAAGATCAATCGTGATGGGCGCTCCGTAATCGTAGTAATCAAACGTTGATTCGACCGCGCCGGTAGGGTCAAGCACCTCCATCCGCTTCGGCAACCTTTCCGCGATCGCGACGTAGAGCTTGACGGTGTACCCTTGACCGGCATATGTATACGTGTAGCTCTGCGTGGCTATGCCATCGATGGTCGCGACCGGGCCTTTCGCCGCGATGATTTTATCCGAGAGACTCGCAAGATCCGTGCTGGGAAAGTTTAGCGGAGGCGCGGGCGCGCATGTCCATCGTTGCCCGTCATGCTGGAAGCGGACCTCAGAACCCACCCTGACTGTCTCAAACGCTTTGCCGTCCGGCCACTCCACCTTCGTGTGGTACCGGTCGGGCATGACCGCCTCCACGACCAAGGGTGCCCCTCCGATCGTCCCTTTCATCCGATAGGTCTTGGCGGCGTTCACCCGATTGAACGCGGCGAGGATCTCTTGCAGCGCCTTCGGGTCTCCCTTGACCGTCGGGCCCCCAGCCAGCGTTGGTGAGATCAGGAGCGCGAGCAGAAGGATCATGGCCGCGTTCATCTTATCGAGTATGTTCCCCTCCGACCACCCGGAGCGGACGTCAACGACGGGCTTGCTGCGCAGCTGCTTCGCCTACGGCATGGAGGCGATCAGGCCGCCGTCGACAACGATCTCGGTCGCCGTAATGTACCGGGCCTCGTCGGACACTAGGAACAGCACGGCGTGCGCCACGTCCCACGCATCGCCCATCCGCCCCATCGGCACCAGCGAGTGCCGGTACGCGATCAGCGCCGCGACGTCCTGGCAGGCGAGCTGGCGGGCCAGGCGCTGCTCGACCAGCGGCGTGTGCATGAGGCCCGGCACGACGGTGTTGCAGCGGATGCCCTTCTTCGCATAGACCAACGCCGTGGCGCGGCTCAGTGCGATCACCCCGGCCTTCGTGGCGCTGTAGGCGACATGGGAGCGGCCCAGATGCTTGCGTAGCCCGGCGACGGAGGAGTTGTTCACGATCGCGCCGGATCCCTGAGCCTCCATCACCGGGAGCACGTATTTGCAGCCCAGGAAGGTTGTTTTCAAGTTCAAGTCCACTTGAGCGTCCCACGTCTCCTCGGTCATGGTCACCGGATCGCCCGGGGTTGATCCGCCGACATTGTTCACCAGGATGTCGATGCACCCGAAGCGCTCGACGCAGGCGTTTACCGCGGCCTTTACCTCTCGGGCCGCCGTCATGTTGCAGCGGTGCGCGATGCAGGTGCCGCTTTCCTGCTCGATGATGCCCCGCGTTTCGTTCGCCGCCGCTAGGTTGATGTCGATGGCGAAAAGCTTCGCGCCCCGGCGCGCCAGCAGCACCGCGGTCGCCTTGCCGTTGCCCCAGCCAGGCCCCACGGATCCCGCGCCCGTCACGATGGCAACCTTGCCGGCCAGATCGAGCATGTTGCCCTCCTATCAAATATCATGATAGTCGCGCCTCGTCGCACACATTAGGCAAACTAGGTCCTGCGTCTCCGGCGAAAGGACGGTCTTGAGGTGCCGAAGACCAGCCCTGGCAAAGGCGCGCACCGCGGCGGAGTTTCGGCAAATAAGACCGGCACGCAAGGTGAGGTCCGGCTCGGAGCCTTCGCCGGACTCGACTGCCCGGCCTCAAGCAAGCTAACTCAGGAACGCCTCGGTTGGCGTCCCGTGCAGCCCTTCCTCCTCACTGACCTCGAACGAGGGAGCTATTTCAAAACCTGAAAAGAGAATCGGCAGCGCTTTTGCGCTGCTGCACTGATCAACTCCTTCGCGGATACAGTCCCAGAGAAACCAGCCCCAGATAGACTAGGGACAGACCGAGCGCCGCGATAGCGACGCCGACCCCAGAGCCGTGGTCGGTGTCGGCTCCGCATGCCAGACCAAATGACTTGCATTCCCACTCTGAAGACGACAAGACCGCCCACGACTCTCGTCCAAAATATGACGTGGTTGTAGTTCGTGTGCCGCAGCGGCACCGCGACCACGAGGACGCCGAGGATGATGACCATCGTCACGAGCCAGAAAAGCCCATCCGTTCTGCCCATGGACATGTCGGCCTCCTCTAGCTGGCACGCTCGTCCGTAGATCGGCCAACCCGAATGTCGAGCCATCCGTGGGGCGTCACGCCGATCTGGTCATCGTCGCGAATCACCACAGTCGTGGTGGGCGACTCGACGATCGCAGGGCCGGGGATCTCCGCCTCGGACACGAGGCCGGACCATTGATACACAGGGACCTCCACCCACCGATCCAGATAGACGCGCCGCATCCTCGGCGGCGCCCCCGGCCCATGCGAGGGCAACGGCGGCTCGACCGGTGTCACCGGAAGCGTCCCCACCACCGCCACACGCACGTTGACGAGCACGATGTCCTGGTCCGAGGCGCTGTACGTGTACAGCGCCTCATGACGCTGCCGGAACCGATCGACGACCTGTTCGATCAGATCCGGCGCATTCATTGCCACGTCATCGAGCGGGACTGCGATCTCGAAGATCTGCTCGCCGTACCGCATCTCGACCGACCGCCGGATCATCATGGGGCCGGTGGTGGCGCGCCCCAGC
>DASSXJ010000297.1 GCA_035703895.1 bacterium
GTCGGTTCGATCCCGATTTCGAGGGCGATCCCCACAATCGCGAAGGCGTTGATCCCGCAGTCACGGAGTGCGATGTCGAGATACGTCCCGGCGAACGCCGACATCGTGATCTTATCCACAACGGCCTCACTGGGCAACGGCGCAATCTCGGGAGCGATCTGGAACTGCGCAGAATCGCGTGGAAAGGCCGGCGTGGCGTCCGCCGCGCGGTCGACGCTCTGCCATGCCTTCGCGCGCCGCAGCTGGCTCACTCCGGCGACTTCGTTCGGCAGGGACATGTGCCGGGTGAAGAAGACGCGGAACCCGCCGGCGCGCGCCGCCTGCAATACCTGCCGGACTCGCTCGACGACGGCGCGCCCCGTCGCAAGTTGCGAAACGATGCCGATCTGCATGTCGTACACGATCAAGGCCGTCCGACTCGGATGGCACACCTCGTCGAGTGTCGCGGGGATATCAAGGCTGAAGGCGCGGTCCATCTTAGCGCGCGACCCCCGCGGACGTGGTGCGGTCATACGGCTCGTTGATATCGACCTTGGCGTCGAACAACACCTCGATCGGCAGCGGCACTTGGACCGGGATGAAGAACCATTCGATGAGCCCCGCCTTCGTGAGCGGAAAGTCGTCGGTGTATCGCTTTGCGGCCTTGACGCTGTCCACCTCGAACACGATCACCACCCCGAGCTCGTCCGTGCGCGCGTAGTTCTCGCGCACAATCCCGGCTTTCCACAGCCGCCACACGTTGGCTACTTCTTTGGGCAGGTACGGTTCGAGCTGGTCGTAGGTGACGCCGGGCTTCGTGCGATCGTATGCAATGACCTTCATCGTTGTGCTCCTTGGGGCTGGGTCGGCGCTTGCCTCCCCGCCGATGTGATGATACACTGGCTATGCGGGGCATTACTATACGGGATGGTAAATATATTTGTCAAGCCCATCCATGAGACGGACTATTCGAAAGCCGGCACCGCCGCACGATGGACGCGGCCGTCCGCGATCGCCGGCCATCGATGAGGCAGTCCTGCAGGCCGCCTTCCGCCTTATGGCGCAACACGGGTACGCGCGGACGTCGATCGACGCGATCGCCGCGGCCGCGGGGGTGACGAAGCCGAGCATCTACCTCAGATTCCCCGGCGGCAAGGCCGATGTGGCGACGAAAGCCCTGGCGCACGCTCGGGACCGCAGGATCGTTCCCGAGACCGGCGAGACCCGAGCCGACCTGATCGCGCACGTGCGCTACTTTCGGAAGGGCGTCTCCCGGCCGTTCGGAATGGCGATGATCGGGACGGTGCTCGCGGAAGAACATGACACGCCGCAGCTTCTCGCCTTCTTCCGAACCCATGTCATCAAGCCACGGCGGGCGATGCTGCGGGCAGTCTTCGCGCGCGCGCGCGAGCGCGGAGAACTCAGGCCTGACGCCGACCTTGAGATGGGCGCCCAGATGCTTGTTGGCGCGTACTACGCCCAGTACCTCGCCGGCATCCCGTTCCGGGAAGGATGGGACGCACAGGTCGTCGACACGGTGCTGAAAGGCCTTCGTCGCGCGTGACTATTCGCGCCTGACGTGCTCGGCGTGAACGCATCCCGGCGCAGGTGGTTCCGGAACCGACGGGTAAGCCGTACACCGCCGAGACGGGAAATGGCCCGCGCCAGCATCGGCCGCGGCTGACTGGAGGATGATGGTACATGAGCGCAGATGCGGTCGCCGCAGAAATGGCCGGGTGGCCTGAGGTGGCATGACGGGGCACAGCTGCGTCATCTCGCCGCGATTCAAGGGAGCGCTCTCCCACGTCTCCCAAGGCAAGTACGGCCGAATGTTCCCCGACCTGCCTCCGCTAAAGATCGACGAAAGCGTCCTCCGCGCGCTCGGCCGCTCGGGGTCGAGCATGGATCTCCCGGCCGGCGCATTTGACGATCCCGCGAGTGACAACGCCCGCATTCCGGCGGGCTTTCCCTTCCTGGCACAGTTCATTGCGCACGATATCACGCGCGATCCGTCGATGCTGCACCACCACGCGACGCTGAGGGAACTCCGCAATTTCCGAACACCCCGTCTCGATCTCGAGGTTGTGTACGGGGCCGGCGCCCTTGCTCATCCATATTTCTATGATCTGCGCGACTCCGACAAGTTCCTCATCGGGCAAAACGACGCGGGCCAGCAGAACGATGTACCGCGCAACGTGCAGGGGCAAGCGCTGATCGCCGACTCGCGGAACGACGTGCACATGATCATCTCGCAACTTCACCTGGTGTTCCTGAAATTTCACAACCGGATCGTGGACGAACTCCATACGCAGGGGCTGCGGGGCGATGCCGCCTTGGAGGAAGCCCGGCGTCTCGCCGCCTGGCACTATCAGTGGATCGTCGTCCACGAGCTCCTGCCTCTCAGCGTGGGAGAAAAGCTGGTAGAACAAATCCTGCATGACGGGCATCTGATCTACGCCTTCAAAGGTCAGCCCTTCATCCCCGTTGAGTTCGCCGACGCCGCCTATCGTTTCGGGCACCCGCAGATCCGCGGAACGTATGAGCTGAACGATCGCGCCGCCGGCTTGACGATCTTCCCGGACCTCGCCGGGACGCGTCCGGTCCCCGCCGCCCACGTTGTCGATTGGGCCCGGTTCTTTGCCGTGCCGGGGCACCGGCCCCCTCAGGCGAGCAAGCGCATCGACGCACGCCTCGTGCACGCCCTGATGGATCTTCCCGAGGCCATCGTCGGCGAGACCGAACGGCCCGAGCAGCACTCCCTCGCGTACCGTGATCTCGAACGCGGGGTCAACTGCGACCTCCCATCCGGTGAGGCCATCGCGCGACTCATCGGGCTCGTCCCGCTGCCTAAGGACGCGCTGGGACTGCAGACGCTCGGGTGGGAGGGCGAGACCCCGCTGTGGTTCTACGTGCTCAAGGAGGCCGAGATCCAGTGTCGTGGTGAACGCCTGGGGGATGTGGGTGGCCGGATCGTCGCCGAAGTTCTGATGGGTCTGCTTGAGGGCGATCCGCATTCGTACCGAAACGTGAACCGGCACTGGCATCCGACGTTGCCCGGGGCGCGGGCCGGTGAATTTGGGATGACGGACCTTCTAGCGTTTGCAGGTGTGGTCTAAACTCCGGCAGGCCCACGTGAGTGGAACGTGACATGATCTCACCGAGCATGCTCGCGATCTATCTTCCCGCCGTCCTGTTTTTGGTCCTGACACCTGGCCCCGCGATCCTCTTTACGCTCAATCGGTCAATCTCGTTCGGACGCCGCGCGGGATTTGTGACGGCGGCCGGGTTGCTCTCCGGGACCTGCATCCTGCAGGTCAGCGCGGTCCTGGGCGTCAGCGCTATTCTCCAGGTGTCGCCGATCGCGTACGGCGCGCTGAAGATCGCCGGGGCACTGTATCTTGTGTATTTGGGCGTCCGGACGATCCTCGCCGCGCCGGCTGATCTGCTGAACGCTGCGCCGGCCGGGCCGCCCCGCTCGTGGTGGCAGGACTATCTTGGAGGGCTGACCACGGAATTGCTCAATCCAAAGACCGCGATGTTCTACATCTCCGTGCTACCCCAGTTTGTCGACCTCCACGCCGGTCATGTGACCGCACAACTGCTCCTTCTCGGAGGCATCTTCGTCGTGTGTGCGGCGGGATCGTTGGCGATGGTCGTGCAGTCCTCGGTCCATGTGAAATGCCTGCTGGTCCGCCATCCGGTGTACGCATCCCTCTCTCGCTGGATCACCGGCAGCGTCTTCGTCGGATTTGGTGCGCGGCTGGCGCTTGAGCGCCAATAGAGTGGCCCCCAGGCCCCCAGCTCAGGACCCGCCAGGGTCCTCCGATGGCAGGGGTTCAGGAGGCAAAACTGAAATACTGGCCCAACCAGAGGCATGCGCTGGCGATCGACAGCGGCCGGCGAACAGTCGCCGAGACCCGGTCCTCACACTCGTTCAGCGCTTCGTTTAATGCCAGAGATGGGAGGAGTTTCATGCCCACGTCCGACGCGAAAAGTGCGACGTTTCCAGTCGGGAAACATTCCGAGCCAGAAGCGTGGCCCGCATTGCCATTGGAAGCATGGAGGGATACCCGCGACACGCTCCACATGTGGACGCAGATCGTTGGAAAGATCAGGCTCAAGCTCACACCTCACCTCAATCATTGGTGGGAGGTCCCTTTGTACTTGACGTCGCGCGGCCTGACCACCACGCCAATCCCGTTCGGTGATCGCACGTTCGACGCGACATTCGACTTTATCGATCACGGGCTGATCTTCCAGACGAGCGATGGGCGCACCGAAACGATCCCCCTCCGTCCTCAGTCGGTCGCCGATTTCTATCATGATGTCATGACGACGCTTCGGAGGCTCGCGATCGACGTCAGAATCTGGACGATGCCATCAGAACAGCAGGCCCCGATTCGTTTCGAAGAAGATCGCCAGCACGCATCGTACGATGCGGCCTACGCCCATCGATTCTGGCGGATTCTCCTGACGATGGACGGCATCTTCAAGGAGTTCCGGGCGCGCTTCATCGGAAAGGCCAGCCCGGTCCACTTCTTCTGGGGGAGCTTCGATCTGGCCGTGACACGCTTTTCCGGTCGCCGTGCGACCGTGCGGGAGGGCGCCGATATTATTACGCGCGAGGGATACTCACACGAGGTCAGCAGTTGCGGTTTCTGGCCGGGGAGCGGCAGCCTCACAGGCCCCGCGTTTTTCTCCTACGCGTGGCCTGAACCCCCCGGTTTCAAGGACGCCCGCATCCGTCCGACGCCTGCCTTCTACAGCGCGGAGTTCTCCAACTTCCTTCTCCTGTTTGACGATGTACGATCGGCGCCCGATCCGCGCACAATGGTGCTGGAGTTTCTACAGAGCACGTATGAGGCGGCCGCGACCCTCGGGCGATGGGATCGAGAGAACTTGGAACGATAGGTCATCCGCTCCTTGCACGGAGGTCTCCATTGAATCGCGCGCCTTGACGTACAAGACCTGGACGCTGATCGCGGCGATACTCGGCTCGAGTGTCGTATTCTTAGACTCCAGCGTGGTAACCATCGCCCTGCCCCAGATCGGGCGCGAACTCCCGACGCATCTCTTTGGTGTTCTGGAGGGGCAGTCCTACGTCTACAATGGTTACCTGCTTGCCGAGAGCGCGCTCGTAGTCCTGGCCGGCGGGCTCACCGACTTCTATGGACGGCGTAGGATGTTTTCCATCGGCGTGGCGGGGTTCGGGGTGGCGTCGATCCTCAGCGGCCTGGCGCCCACCATGGAATGGCTCGTCGTATTCCGTCTGTTGCAGGGCGTTGCCGGTGCGTTCATTATTCCCGGATCGCTGGCTCTTATCACCGCGACCTTCACCGGCGAGGCACAGGGCCGAGCCTTCGGGACCTGGTCGGGTGCCTCCGCCGGACTGACGATCCTTGGTCCGTTCATTGGGGGCCTCCTCGTGGATACCGTATCGTGGCGGGCCGTCTTTCTCGTGAATGTGCCTTTCGCCTTGCTCACACTGTGGATGGTCCAGCGGTTCGCACGCGAAAGCCATGACACAGCGACCTCGGGAGGATTCGACATACCCGGCACTATCCTATCGGCTCTGGCGATCGGCGGGTTGGTCGTCGGGACGATCTCGGGCCAGCAACGCGAGTGGCACGGTCCGGAGGCGTTTGTGGCGCTGGGCATCGGCTGTGCAGCCACCGCGCTGCTCTTCGTGCGGATCCTCAGTGCGGCCAATCCCCTTGTCCCCCCCTCTCTTTTCCGGTCTCGGAACTTTACCGTGACGAACCTGTCGACCCTGGTGATCTATGCGGCTCTCGCCGTGACGTTCTATTACCTCACCCTCTTCATGCAGGGGACACTTGGATATACTGCCGCGGCAGCTGGCGTCGCCACCATTCCCGCAGTGGTCTTCATGGCCGTCTTCTCAACACGGTTTGGTGCGCTCGCCTCGCGCTACGGGCCGCGCTGGTTCATGACAGCGGGCCCGGTCCTCATGGCCGTCGGCGCGGCCTCGCTTGCACAAGTCCCCGCGCAAAGTCCGGCATGGGCCATGCGCCCGGGCGACTTGACCACGTTCGTGCCCCCCACCGGCTACTACACCGACCTCCTCGCCGGCATGGTCCTGTTCGGCCTCGGAGCCATGATGATGGTCGCCCCCCTCACGGCGACGCTCATGGCGTCGGTCCCGGTCGAGAACGCGGGGGTCGCGTCCGCCATCAACACCGCGATCTCCGATGTGGGACCGCAACTCGCCGTGGCTTTGATCTTCATCGCGATCACCGCCAGCTTCTACACCACACTGGCGACCCATGTCCGCGGCCTCGACACGTCGTCGCAAATCGTGCGCCAGCAGATTCCTCCCCTCAACCCCGTGGCGCCGAGTGTCCCTGAAGATGTGCAGAAAGCTGCCCGCGCCGCCTCAACCGCGGCGTTTCACCTTGCCATGCTGGCCAGCGCCGCATTGTTCCTGGCGGGTGCCGTCATCAATGCCGTCGGAATACAGACACCGGCTTCCCCGCAGCGCGGAAGGGTCGTCTCTCCCGATCCACTGTGGCGCAGGTGTCGCCATGTGGCTCCGGTCGCCACTGACCGAGATCAGCCGATCTCTACGTCCTCCCAGAACCCGATCCAGTGATCGACCTGCTTCCTCGAAGCGCCCGGCGCCTCGTACGACCACGCGGCCCGTGTGCTCCGTGCGGCGTCTCCGACGATATCGTAGAATTGGACCCCATGTGGGCAGTCCAGATCGCCCTGCGTCTTCGGCGCATGCCGGAGCATATCCATGCGGACGGTTTCCCGCGGGAAGTACCGGTAACCGTCCACCTCGAGAGTTCGTTCGCTCGCCGCGATCACCTGACCGCGCCATGTCGCCTTCATGATCACCGTCCTCCATGTGTTTCTCCTTCCACGTTAGCACGAGTCGTGTAGCAATGGGAACCGAGCGTGGGGATCCCGCACCCTCGTGGTTGCATTTTGTTTCTCACCCTATCGCAGGAGCATGGTCGTCAGCATGGTCGCCACCAGCGTCCTGGCTTCCCCGTCAACCGCAAAGACATCACCCGTACAGACGGTGATCGTCCGTCCGGGCCTCGTCACCCGGCCGCACGCAATCATCCGGCTGCCACGGGCTGGGGCGAGGAAATTGACCTTGTACTCGACCGTCAACACTTCGGTTCCCGTGGACATGAGGCTCAGCGCAGCGTACCCGCAGGCACTGTCCACAATCGCCGTGACGACACCCCCGTGCATATACCCGTGTTGTTGAGTAAGGTCGCTTCGAAACGGGAGCTCAATGTCCACCTCGCCCGGAGACACCCGTGTCATGGTTGCACCGATGGCGGCCATGAACCCCTGCCGCGCGAAACTCTGGCGGACACGTGTCTCGAAGCTGGGGTCCTTGGACTCGAAACTCGCCACGACGGTGTCCTTTTCGCGCCCCGCAGGTTTATTCTCTCAGCTTACCAGGAGGGCGTCGGCCCATCTTGAGGGCGCACGCTGTTCGCGTGAACGGCCCCGTCGGCGCGGCTACCGGACGATGAGAACGATCGACAAGGCAAGCAGGGCGCCCATGGTGCGATTGAAGATCCTCAGGCTGCGGCGGCTGTGCAGGACGCGCTGGGCGGCAGCTCCGAATGCCAACCACAAGAAGCAGCTCGGCAGTGCCGCCAGTACGAACAGCCCACCGAGGGAGGCCGCCTGCACGACGGCACTCCCCGCCTGGGCGCTGAGAAAGGTGCCCGCGAGCCCCGCGATGAGCCAGGACTTCGGGTTCACCCACTGGAAAACGGCAGCGCCCAGAAACCCCACCGGGTCCCTGTCCGGCTGCGAATCGACGCGGCCGGACGACGTCGCGATCTTCCACGAGAGCCAAAGCAGGAAGGCGGCACCACCGCCCTTGAGCGCCCAGAGCAGCGAAGCGTGCCGGAGAACGAGACTCCCGAGGCCGAACGGCACCAGAAACATCATGAGACCCATCCCGGTCATCACGCCGAACAGGCTGGGAAGCCCTCTCATGATGCCCGCGTTGGCGCCGACCGCGGCCAGCATCGTGTTGCTGGGGCCCGGGGTGACGGCGGCCACAATGGCGAAGAGAAGAAACGCCACGACCTGCTCCGTCGTCGTACGCTACCTCCAGGGATCAGCAGGCCTCTTGACGGAGGCGACCGATGCAATCTAAGCAAACCAGATGGGCCGGCGAGGGTCTTGAACGATCGTGCCGGGGAACGGTGGCGGGCTGGATCACCAGCACGAGGCCGGCCGGCGGCGTTGAGCTCTTCAGCGCGTGGTTCGCGGGCGAGGCCTACCAGAAGCATCGGCACGACGCGTACGCCGTCGGCGTAACCGACTCCGGCGTGCAGGTCTTCGACTACCGGGGCTCGGCCCATGTGAGCACTCCAGGGCAGGTGACCGTGCTCTATCCGGACGAGGTCCACGACGGACGCGCCGGCACCAGCGATGGATTCGGGTACCGGATCGTCTACGTGGACCCGTCGCTGTTGGCCGAGGCGGTCCAGGTGCTCCGCGGAAGGCCCGCCCCACTGCCGTTCGTCGGCGAGCCCGTGTCGACGAGCCCGCGGCTGTCGCACACCATCGAGGCAGCCTTTAGCGCTCCGCCGGAATCGCTGGCGATGGACAGCCTCGTCGCCGACCTGGCGGAAGGACTGGTAGCCGCAGAATGCGGAGGTTCTGGCCCGGGGGGGTCACGACGCATCGACGTCCGGGCCCTCGAACGGGGGCGACAGTTCCTGGACGCTGAGAAGACGCGCGTCGTGCGCTCGACGGAACTCGAGTCGATCACCGGACTAACTCGCTATGAGCTGTCCCGCCAGTTCAGGATCATGTTCGGGACCAGCCCCTACCGCTATCTGCTCATGCGCCGTCTCGACTACGCGCGTGAGCGGATTCACCGGGATCGACCTCTCGTCGAGGTCGCGTGCGATGCGGGCTTCGCCGACCAGGCGCACTTCACCCGCGCCTTCAGGTCGACGTTCGGGCTGACCCCCGCGCATTACCGCGCGTTTTTGAGGGCGGGTCGGACGCGTCAAGCGCGGAAGGCCCATACGTAGGAGGATCTACATGTTCAAATCGGTCCAGGCGAGGCTTCGGCGAAGGCCCGGCAATTGTTGGTAGGAGGGGATCATTATGGTCCAGGCGGATCTTGCGAAAGCAATCCGGGATCGCGAGGAGATCAAGATCACTGTGAAGGGACGTCGCAGCGGGCACGAAGTGACACTTCCGGTATGGTTCGTACTCGAGGGAAAGACCTTGTGGCTCCTCCCGGTGCATGGGTCGCGCACCCAGTGGTTCCGGAATGTGCTCGCCGATCCGACGCTCACCCTGCGGGCGGGCCGACGCGCGGTGACGGCGATGGGGCGTCCGAGACGGGCACGATCGGCGGTCCAGCGAGTGCTGGACCGGTTCCGGAAGAAATATAGTGCCAAGCTCGTCGCCCAATATTACGACCACTCGGATGTCGTTGTCGATGTCCCGATCGATGCTTGCGGCCAGGCGAAATAGCCGGCAGAAACATTCCGCGTCTACTTTGGATATTTCTGATAGTTGTTTGCCGGCGTCCCAGGTGTGGCCCGTTCCTCCTTCACTACTTCAGCGCTCACGGCCGCGGCATTGTTTCCCTAAGAACTGCGGATATACGTGAGCGTCTGGCTAATCTGATCGTCGTTCAGAGATCCCGCGAACCCCGGCATGACCCCATTGTACGTCTCGGCACGTCCATGGATTCGCAGGATACGCTTGTCTTTAGTGTGCTCACTGGCGTACGGTCGATCAGCCAGGTGTTCCCGCTCGAGCGCGCCGCAGAGGCATACGAATTGATGATGAGCTGTAAGGCACGGTTCCGATGTGTTCTCACAACTGGGCATTAAACTGGGCAGAGCGCGCCTCTCCTCCTGGACGTCTCCCGACTGAGGGTCACTCAGTCATCGGGTTTGGGCGCGGAGACGTTCGACATCCCTGAACGTGTTGGACCAGGTGCCATCGAGGTGCGGCTGCGCGTCAAGACGGTGGAGCGCGTCGCCGCGCAGGAACTACTTTCCGAGACGGGACACCTCGAGGAGCTGACAGTCGGCTCGCGCCTCGCTCGCCGCCGACCAGATTCGTTCCGTTGCCAGCCGCCAGATGTTCCGTTGCATGCGCTCGTGCGTTCGAATCACAGCCGCGACGAATGCGTCGATATCCGTTTCCGTCTCCCCACCCAGGACTCGGCTCAAGAGTGTGTCGGACGTCATCGGATCCCCCCTCCCGGACACGCTCGATCGAGGCGTCCATCGATACTGTGGCAGACGGGGGCGCTGTCGGCATCGTCCGAAGGGACATCCTGGCCTGCACCCCAGCCCCGGCCGTTTGGGCAGCCGCACCGGCAGTCTCAACACGGTCGGCTCAGGCGCTCCGACCCCCCGCCCAGGATTCCCACCGCAACGGTCGGGATCTCGCTAGACTGCCACTAGGCATTCATCTGGTTGGTGTGCCGCCGCGAGAGGCCGGGGGGAGCCCCCGCCGACCTTTTGCTAAATCGCGGAGTGCCCTTTCGGACGATGTCCAACTGCAGGACAATGTAGCCGCCGTGGAACTCAAGCTGACTGAAGATGAAATCAGGCTACTCGACGAGGTGAGCGCTCTGCCCCCCGAATATCCGGGCTGGATGTTCCCCGTCCAAGGCGCGAGCCGGTTGGGAGCGCTTGAGCATCCGCTGCAGAACAACGTGCACCAACCCCGCAATAATCACTAAGGGGGCTTCCCTTGCCGTGTCACCCCGCTTCGGCCCGGGCCTGTCTAGTCCACCGCCCCATCCTCTACGGTAAGATCGAGGAAGTCGGCGATGTTCCCCAGCCTGCCGATCACGCGGAGCCATGGCGGCGCGGCACGATGCTGCTCGTCGCGGTACAGACGAGGTCGCGTTAGCCGGACAGTCCGCCCACGCGTCTCGAGCGTGCAGCCGCCA
The DNA here is from genome assembly GCA_035703895.1 of bacterium. NCBI lineage: Bacteria > bacterium. The sequence continues at coordinate 10,913 of DASSXJ010000297.1, forward strand.
GCGGCCAGGACGTTGCGAACCCAATCTGAGTCGGGGCCATACGTGAGCGCGACGACGTAACCGCCGGGACGCCGAAAGACGTTCACGGGCGTGCGGTAGCGGCGGCCGGTCTTCCGCCCCGTGTGTACTATTACACCGAAGGCGGGCAAGTACCGCGCCCAGGGACCCAGCAGGCGATTCGTGACGTATCGGTTGAAGCGTGCGAGCCACCGGGGCAACGGCATGGGCAGTACCCCCCCATGCGGGTGGACGTGGGCGCCTTGTTACGTTCTTACCCGCGGCGAACGACCCACGCGCGTGGGCGGCATTCGCTGCGCGGGCAGGGAGCCCCTCTCCGCTGCGAAGGGTGGCCGAGGAAACGCGCCGAACCGGTGAAGATCAGCAGACCAAAATCCGGGGGGAGGTCGCGGCCATTCCACTAGGTTCTGATCGCACCCGGAGTGGTGCTCTGCCTCTTGCTCTTCTCGGGGAGCATTTTGATCGCACAGGCACTCGCTACTTGAGCTAGTTCCGCAGCTGACCCTGACACCGCATGACTCGGGGTTGGATCTTGCATACGTCCGATGCTCATTCGTGTTCTCGGAGTCCAATCCCAATCAACGCTGAGACATCAAACCAAATGCCGTGTTCGCCTTTTAGACTCCTCACCTCTTCCAGAATTTCCTTCCTGAAGCGCGCGAGGGACTCTGGTGGCAACCGGCTCAACCTCCCGCGCGGCGCAGCTCCCCACAAGAACGTCCACCAGTCCTCGGGCTCAATGAAATAGCCGGCTGGTTGGGGGACGACTTGTCTGTCTCGAAATCCTGTCTTTTCCAGGAGAGTGAGGAGGTGCTCGGGCTCCTCACACTTCTTCCATGATTCCGCGGGAGGGGGAACACGACGGGTGCCGTAGCGCTCCAGACGGGCTTGCATCATCTCCATCATTGGTTCGTGAGACTGCTTGGCCCAGGTTGAGAACGCCAGACGCCCACCCGGCCGCAATACTCGCTGCATCTCGCGCATTCCACGGAGTATGTCAGGCAGAAACCAGACAGCAAACCCACACAACACCACGTCGAACGTTGCGTCATCGAACTCAAGCTTCTCCGCGTCCATCAACCGAAACTCGACCGGCAGGCTCCCGGTTCTGCGACGCGCCTGTGCCAGCATGCCCTCTGCCAGATCGATTCCGACAATCCGTCCCCTTGGCCCGACCGCCCGAGCTGCTGCGAACGCCACCTTCCCAGTGCCCGTGGCTACATCGAGCACCTGCGCACCTTCATGAACCTGCGCTTCTCGTATGAGCGCGAGTGCATGCAAGTCGAAACATCTCAAAGCTGGCTCGTTATACGTGTCGGAGGCAAGGTCAAACGCGGCCACGACCCGGCGCTTTTGCTCTTCCATTACTCACCTCGTGATCTCAGCATAGCTCATGTCGGGGGGTCTAATCGTCCGGGGCAACCATCGTGTCCGACCGGTTGCGGACCGGCTCGCGCGCGTAGGCAAGCTGGAGGGGCGGCATCGGCCTGAGTCGAAAACTGGACGCGTTCATGGACCAGCAGATCCGGTTCTGCACGGCCCGGGATGGCGTCCGCATCGCCTATGCTTCGATTGGCGACGGACCCCCGCTGGTCAAAGCGGCCAACTGGTTGACTCACCTCGAATTCGACTGGCACAGTCCGATCTGGCGGCACTGGATGGAGGCGCTGGCGGCAGGTCGCCGGCTCGTGCGGTACGACGAGCGCGGCTGCGGTCTTTCCGATTGGGATGTTAGAGATTTCTCTTTCGATGCCATGGTACACGACTTGGAGGCCGTGGTCGACGCGCTCAACGTCGATCGGGTGCCTCTGTTGGGCATCTCGCAAGGCGGCGCGGTTTCCGCGGCGTACGCCGTGCGTCATCCCGAGCGAGTGACCCATCTCATCCTGTACGGTGCGTTCGCCCGCGGCCACCTTAAACGAGGACAGGTCACGCGCGAGGAGCACGAGGCGCAGTTGTCTCTGGTCAGGCTCGGCTGGGGCCGGGACAATCCGGCATACCGCCAGATATTCACCGCGCAGTTTATGCCCGACGCTCGGATCGAGCAAGTCCGATGGTTCAATGAGCTCATGCGGGCCTCCACGTCTGCCGAGAACGCCGTCAAGATTATGGAGGCATTCGGGCAGATCGATGTCACCGATCTGCTCCCTCGGGTCACCGTCCCCACCATCGTCCTACACTGCCGGGACGACGCACGCGTGCCGTTCGAAGAAGGACGCAGGATGGCCGCGCTGATCCCGGGCGCGCGCTTCATCCCGCTCGAGGGGAAGAACCACTTGCCTCAGGAGGGCGACCCGTGTTGGCAGCCGCTGATCGCAGAAGTCCGGCGCTTTCTCGATACGGCAGGGTACGGGACCGAGGGACGCGCGGCAGTGGCGCCAGCGAGACCTACTTCTGGTGGCTGGCTGCTCGCCCTGCTGACCCCCCGCGAGCGGGAAGTCGCGGCGTTGGTCGCTCAAGGGCTTGCCAATCGCGAGATCGCCGAGCGGCTGGTGATCACGGAGCGGACGGCTGAGGGCCACGTGCAGAGCATTCTGAACAAGCTCGGCTTCAACTCCCGCGTCCAGGTCGCGGCGTGGGCGGTCTCGCAGGGCCTCTACGCGGGCCCGCCGCACTGAGAGGGCGGGCGAGTCCTGCTCGGTACCTGCCACGAAAACACGTACCTGCTCCGCGAAAGACACGTACTTCCCCCGGTGACGCCCACTCCGGCTTGTCGCTAATCTGAAGCCAGCAAGTTCAAAGTGATATGGGTTGCAAGCACCGAAAGGCAGACTGACGGGGGCTATTGTGCGGGCACCAACCCATCTGGCGCAGACCCAGCAGCACCGCTCTGCCATGGGCCCAGTCTGTCTCGCCATATCGTCGCTGCTGCTGCTCGTGTTCCCGCTGGTCAGGCCGTTTACTGATAGAACAGGTACCCCCGCAGAGGTCGCCGCTACGTTTGCGTCAACGCCTTGGGTTGCCGCGCACATCCTTGCAGGTCTCGGATTTGTCCTGCTTCCCGTGGGGCTCCTCGCATTGTCCGAATTTCTGCGAGACACCCACGTCGAGCGCCTGGCAGCCCCGGGATTGATCGTCAGCTGGATTGGCGTCGGATTCATCCTGCCCACGGTTTTCGGAACCGAGCCGTTTGCGCTGCGGGCAATCGGTCAGGCCGCAATTCGGCAGAAGAACATGGACCTGCTGGCCCTGGCGATGGCGATCCGCATGGGCCCGCAGGCCCGATTTCTCTTTCCGGGCCTGCTCGTACTCGCGGTCGGCGCCGTACTGATCGCGGTTGCCGTGTGGCGCTCCGGCGCGTTACCCCGATGGAGCGGCGTGCTGTTCGCGCTCGGACTGGCGCTGTTCTTTCCGCTATTTCCCCGGGCGATTCGGGTCGTGGACGGCTTGCTGATCGGGGTCGGAGGCGTTTGGATCGCCTTGAGCATGCTGCGGCACCCAGGCCGAAACGAGACGAGATCATAGTAGAATCATTACCTGCTCGCGATCACGAAGTAGTGCTCGTACGCCTGCCGGCCTTCATCGAGGATCCGCAGTCGCTCGCGGCCGAGAAGCTTCGTAATCTGCCGGGCCGCCAGCCGGTGTGCAAGAGGGGGGCCGACCAACCCCTCGGCGTCGGGATCGAATTCCGCGATCAGGACTTTTGCGTGACCGTTCAGGACACCCACTACTTTGTGCAGCACTGCCTGTGGGCGATCGACGTGGTGCAGAACGTCGGTGAGCATCACCAGATCGACATCACCGTCAACATCCACAGCCTCTTCGGCGTCTCCTTTCAGCACAACCACGTTGTCGACGCCGCGCAACTCGAGGGCTCGCCGCAGATACGCGACCGCACTCTCCGCCTTCTCCAGCGCGTACACTCTCCCGCCCGCTCCCACGACCTTGGCATATTCACAGGTGAACTCTCCCGGTCCCGGGCCAATGTCCAGCACGCGGCTGCCCGCTCGCATGTCGGTGAGCGCGATCCATTCCCGCGCCAGATCGATCCGCGCGACTTGGCGTCGCCCGATGTCGTCCCAATCCGCCTCCGATAGATCCTTCTGGAAGTGCACCCCAGATCTCCGCTATCTCATCCGCAGACTGGCGAACAGACGAGTGGGGTTTTCAGCTTGCTGTTACTTCACCACGTACGCGTCGCTCAACGCCGGATATGTCGAGTAGTTGTAGCGGACCCCTTGCACATTGGAGCGGCGCACCCACACCGACAGTTCGTCCATCATCGGCATCGCGATAGCCTGATCCAGGAGCATGTGGTCGAGGCGCACATATACAGCCTGCCGCTTCACAGGATCTAGCGTGCTCCGTCCCTCGGTGAGGAGCCGATCGGCCTCGGGGTTGGAATAGCAGGACCAGTTGAAGTTCGACCCGATGTTCGCCGAGGCGAACAATGCGTACAGCGTGTCGGGATCGTTTGACCGCAGGAAGATCGTCCCCGCGTGGTCGGCGCAGCGGAAGTTATCGTCTGCAAACCCGCCGATGGACTGGCTCTTGATCTTGAGTTCGATCCCGAGATCGAGCAGCTGACCCTGCACCGGCTGGACATCGGGCAGGTCGCCGCCTCCGCTGTTAAGCGAATTGAAGACCAGTGAGAGCGGGCGGTTGTCCTTTATGCGCAGATGGTTGGGTCCCATCTTCCAGCCGGCCTCGTCGAGGAGTTGCGCGGCTTTGCCCGGATTGTACGGGTAATATGCGCACGCGGCCGTGTCCTGGAGCATCACATGGCTAACGATGCCACATGCCGGCGAGCCGAGGCCCCGGTACAGCGCGCTGATGATCGCCCGGCGGTTGATGCCGTAGATAAGCGCCTGTCGCACCCGCACGTCATCCATAGGCGGGAGCCGGACATTGAACAACCACAAGTAGGCCGACCCGGGGAACGGCCGGGCATCCTCTACAAGCCGCGAGTCTTTTCTCAGTTGGGCCAAGATCGCGCCCCCGCCCGGCCCGTACCCAAGCACGTAAATCATCTGCGTCTCTCCCGAGGAGACCGTGATGGCGCGGGTCCCGGGTTCAGGCACGATCTTCCAGACGACGCGCTCGAGGTACGGCGGTCCTTGATGATCGCTCCAAGGTGCTCGACGATTGTAATCGGGGTTGCGGGCGAACGTCACGTGGTCGTTCGTGACATACTCGCCCACAACGAACGGCCCGCTCCCGACCGCCCCGTGGGCGACGGCCGCCGGGGTTTGGGTGGCCGTGGTCTTCGGTGACAGGATCCCAAGAACACCGCCAGCCGCATACGCGAGAAACGGCGCGTATGGTTCCTTGAAATGCACCTGCACGGTATGGTCGTCCACCACAGTTGTGCCGGTGTACCCGACGAGCGCATTGATCGCGCCCCCGGGGCGAAAATTCGGGTTCACGATGCGGTCGAGGTTCCACTTGACGGCTTCCGCATTGAGCGGCGCACCGTCCGTGAAGCGGACGTCCTGCCTGAGCGTGAACGTGAACGTCCGTCCGTCGGAAGAGATGCGGTAGGCCGTAGCAAGCCACGGGACGGTCTTCCCGTCCGGCTGCTGGTACACCAGGCTCTCAATCAGGTTCAGGCTGCCAACGAGGTAGGTGTTGGCGTATGCCGACGCGTGCGGATCAAGCGTGATCGGATCCGACGTGATCCCGAGCGCCAACACCCCTCCGGTCACGGGTGCCGCGCCGGCGGCCGAGACGGACAAGACCAGCGCAGCGGCGAGGATCGTGGCGGACCACCGGCTCGCGTGTGCTCCCGTGCTGCCACCTTGCATCATGACACAACACCCCCGGGAGAAATGACGATTCAGCTTTCGATGCGAGCGCCGGCCGTCCCTGGCGAACGGCACGGACGAGGTTGGTGAGCGTCATGCGCGACAGATCTTTTGGTCTTGCTCGAGGAGCCGCTGGATGGCGACCCGGAAACCGGTTCGAATTCCTTGCGATGGTGGACGCGCTTGAGCAGCTGCGGCGTATTTTCATGAGATCGATCTTCATAAGAGGTTCACAAGCGCTCCACGAGTTCTTCACCAGAGCAGGGTAACATCAGGAGGTGCAAGGGATAAAATTCGATGTCCCTTCGGGGACTATCTGTAAGGGGAACGGAGGTGGACGGTCATGAAAAGGCTTGCGATGCGACTGAGATTACTAATAGCAACCTGCCTGATGTTGGTCAGCGCCCCAATGACTTTCGCCCCCGCGCCAGCACAGGCTCAGGGACTGTATGTTCAGATCGGCCCCGGACCTCAATATGGTCCCTACGATTATCGACGAGACAGGTTTTGCCGCGCAGCGTACTGGAACCGTGACTGGCGGGCGATGCGGTGGTGCAGGTCGCAAGGTGTATACGGGCCGTATGATCGCCCATACGGACCATATAACTATAGGTAGTCGCTACGAATAATGGCGGGCGGGGTCTGTCCGGTCCAGACCCCGCTCCCTTCGATAGTTCGCATAGCGCGGTCCCCTCTCCCGATCCTTCGTTAATTGCTTTGCGGCTTAACCTCATCCAGTGTTCCCGCCTTGATTGCGCGGACGAGCACATTCCATTCCTCTACGCGTAACTTCACCAGATTAGAGCCTTCCCCTATGCACACCTCATGATCGCTTACCTCAACCGTAGGACATTGGCTACAAGCGGGACACAGAAATACGACTTTCGCCAT
>DASSXJ010000298.1 GCA_035703895.1 bacterium
GTTGTCGATCGCGGCGATGTGGTCGGCGTCAAACGCGTGCCGCAGGCCGAGCGTGTAGGCGAGAAACCCTACTCCCAGAAGTGCGGGGTGGGTGCGGGCGGTGGGTAGCAGCGCCAGCAGCCCCAGGACGTGCAATCCGAGGACGGCCGTTCCGTACCCAAGCCATCCCCGGCGTGACCAGTTGAGCATCGTGCCCCCTACCGATCTGCGGGTTACATCGCCTCGAGCGCCGAAAGGATCTCCCCCGGCGCGGCGTGGCGGCCCAGTTCCTTCTTGGAAAAGATCTTCTTCCCGTCGACCACGACCTCGAACACACCACCGCCGGACGGGATCAACCGGAGCCCGCCGACCCCTTCCCCCTTGGCCTTGAGGATCTCTTCCGTCACACGGACGGCGTGGGGGAGATATCCTCAGCGGTTGCAGTACTCAATCGAGATATCGAGTTTCTTCGCCATCGGCCGTCCCTCCAGCATGTCGAATTCTGGTTTCCAGTATCGCTCCTCAGCGCGCCGATGTCTAGGCGTTGTCTCGCCAAGCCAAGAATATTGCGCCTCTGCGGGCCCTATGGTAGGCTCAAAATGATGCAGGCTGCGTCCGTGGAGGCCGCCGTGGAACAACGTTGGCCGCTCAGCAGCGCGCGGAAGCCCGTTGATGTGGTAGACGTCAGCGAGCCGAACCTGATGCGCGAGCAGTTTTCGTACCACCAACCCCCCAAAGTGCTGTTTGACGGTCTTGAAGTGCCTGTCGATCCCCCGGATGAGATTCTCATCACCGATACCACGTTTCGGGACGGACAGCAGGCCCGCGCTCCGCTCGAGGTGACCCAGATCGTCCGGTTGTACGACTTGCTCCACCGTCTGAGCGGTCCGAATGGCGTCATCCGAAAGAGTGAGTTCTTCTTATATGGAACGCGAGACCGTGAGGCCGTTCAGCAAGTGCTGTCGCGAGGGTACCGGTACCCCGAAGTCACCGGGTGGGTGCGGGCCAAACGTGAAGATCTCCGACTCGTCCGAGAGGCGGGGCTCGGGGAGACCGGCATCCTGACATCCTGCTCCGATTACCACATTTTTCTCAAGCTCGGCTGGAACCGGCGTAAGGCGCTCGAGAACTATGTCGGTGTCGTCTCAGAAGCGCTTTCCCAGGGGTTGCGGGTCCGATGTCACCTTGAAGACCTGACGCGGGCGGACATCCCGGGGTTCGTCATCCCACTGGCACAGCGGTTGATGGACCTTGCGGAACAGGCGCGCATTCCCGTCATTCTGCGTCTCTGCGACACGATGGGGTACGGAGTGCCCTACCCGGGCGCCGTGCTGCCTCGGAGCACCCCGCGGCTCGTGCACGCGATGATCCACGAGGCCGGAGTTCCCAAGGCCTGGCTCGAGTGGCACGGACACGACGACTTTTACAAAGTGCTGATCAACGCGACCACCGCGTGGTTGTACGGATGCGCCGCCGCCAATGGCACGCTCCTCGGGTATGGCGAGCGCACCGGTAATACCCCCCTCGAAGGACTCGTCTTTGAATACGCGGGGTTGATGGGGGGGCTCAACGGGATGGACACGACCGCGATCACCGAGGTCGCGGAATATATGCAGCGCGAGTGTCAGTATTCGATCCCCGCGTCCAAGCCATTTGTGGGCCGAGACTTCAACGCGACATCAGCCGGGATTCATGCGGATGGAGCGATGAAGAACGAAGAGATCTACAACATCTTTGACACGGCTGCGTTGTTGAACCGTCCGCTGTCCGTCAACGTGACCGATCGGTCGGGCGTGGCGGGCGTCGCATTCTGGATTCGTCAGCATACCGGACAGAATCTTCCGAAAGATCACCCGGCGGTTGAGGCCATCCACGCATGGGTGATGCAACAGTACACATCGGGGCGCACGACGGCGATCTCGGATGAGGAGATGGCCGAGCAGGTCGGGCAGCGCCTGCAGAAGGTCCCGCTGTCGTGACTCACGCGGCCGCCGGCAAACGAACGCCGTCATGCCGGCCACCGGTGACGCGGGCCGCGGTGAATGGACCTGCGGTCGGCTGAGATCGCGATTCGGCAGTTCTCCCGCACGCTCTTTGGAGCGGATCCGGCGGAGGTCAGACAATTCTTGGCCGAGGCGGCGGCGACCCTCGATCGCGTGAACAACGAACTCACCGGGGTCATTCTGGAGCGCACGACGCTTCAGACGACTCTCAAACAGGCATGCGCAGAGGTCGAGGCGCTGCGACGACAGCTGGCCGCGGCCCACGAAAAACTCTCGGCATACCAGGGACAAGAGAGCCTGATCGCCCAGGTGCTGCTCAACGCTGAGAGAGTCACCGAGGATCTCACGCGTGAGAGCAGAGCGCAGGCCGAACAGGCGATCGCCGAGGCCAACGCCGCCGCCGAGCAAACCGTCCAATCGGCCCGCCAAGCGGCGGCCGATCTCCTGAGGACCGCTCGGATGCGTGCGCAGCAGGCGATTGAGGCCGCAGAACACGCCGCCGCCGCCCGCCTCGGCGAGGTCCGGATCGAAGCAGAGAGCATCACGGACGAAGCACGCCGCACCGCCGCGGAGGTGCAGCAGGCGGCGCGCCG
>DASSXJ010000299.1 GCA_035703895.1 bacterium
ATCACGTCGCGCCGCCGCCGAAACTCCGCGACCATTCGATCAACGCAGTCCTGGGGACCCCGCAACGCCGCGATGCCCGCGATTTGCGTGAACGCCGCCGTGCACGAGTTGGAGTTCACCATCAGTTGGGTGATTCGGGCGGCGAGGTCGGCGCGCATGACGCCGTAGCCCAGCCGCCATCCGGTCATCGCGTAGGTCTTGCTGAAGCCATCGAGGATCACGACCTGCGGCCGCACCTCCGGAATGCTGGCCAGACTGGCGAACGCCCCCTCGTACAGGATCCGGCCGTAGATCTCATCGGCGAGGATCGTCACGGGCCGCCCCCGCACGATCTCGGCGATCGCCTCGAGGTCGTGCGGGGACAACACGCTCGCCGCTGGATTGTGCGGCGAGTTGAGGACGATCAGCTTCGTCCGCGGGGTCAGCAGGGTCCGGAGTTCCTCCGGGTCCGCCCGAAACTCCCTGGCTTCCCGAAGCGCCCACGACACCGCATGCCCTCCCACGAACCGCGCCACGGACGCGTAGATCGGGAACCCGGGATCGGGGACGATCACCTCATCGCCGGGATTGAGCAGGGCCAGCATCACGAAGAACATGACGGGCTTGGCGCCCGGCGTGATCACCACTTCGTCCGGGTCGACCGTGATCCCCCGCCGCAACCCGACGTGCTCGGCGATCGCCTCGCGCGCCTCGCGCAGCCCCGCCGCCGGCGTGTAGTGGGTGTACCCATCGCGGAGGGCACGAATCGCGGCCTCCTTGATGTGGTCGGGGGTATCGAAATCCGGTTCGCCGATTTCGAGGTGAATGATCGAGCGTCCGGCCGCCTCGAGCGCGTTCGCCTTCGCGAGGACCTCAAACGCCGTCTCGGTGCCGAGGAGACGCATCCGCTCGGCCAGCGCGCCCCCTGGTCCTTCGTCGGATGCGCTAGGCGTTTAGGTGCCCTCCTGCCAGGACCGGAGATACTGTTCCTGCTGCGGGGTCAGCGTGTCGATCTCGACCCCTTCGGCGTCGAGCTTCAGCACCGCCACCTGCTGGTCGATCTCCGCGGGAACCGGATACACATCGGGGGCCAGCGTGCGCCCATGACGGGCCAGGTGTTCCACCGCGAGCGCCTGATTCGCGAAACTCATGTCCATGACGGCCGCGGGGTGGCCTTCCGCGGCGGCGAGGTTGAGGAGCCGCCCTTCCGCCAGCACATAGATCCGCCGTCCGTCGCGCAGGCGGAACTCCTCCACGTGCTCGCGCACCTGCCGTCGCTCCGCGGCGAGTTCGGCCAGCGCCGGGATGTCGAGTTCAACATTGAAGTGACCGGAGTTCCCCACGATGGCTCGGTCCTTCATCGCTTCAAAGTGCTCCCGGCGGATGACCGACGTGTCCCCCGTGACCGTCAGGAGGACATCGGAAATGCGCGCCGCGGCCAGCATCGGCATCACCCGGTAGCCGTCCATGTGAGCCTCGAGGGCACGGAGTGGATCGACCTCGGTGACGACGACCTGCGCGCCCATGCCCTTCGCGCGCATCGCGAGCCCGCGGCCACAGGATCCGTACCCCGCCACGGTGAGGGTTCGGCCCGCGAGGAGCAGATTGGTGGCCCGGATCAGGCCGTCAAGCGTCGACTGGCCGGTCCCGTAGCGATTGTCGAAGAGATGCTTCGTGTTGGCGTCGTTGACCGCCACGATGGGATACCGGAGGGCCCCCGCCTGCGCCATGCTGCGGAGCCGGATCACCCCGGTGGTCGTCTCCTCCGTCCCGGCGACCACGTCTTTGAGCAGCGCGGTATGCGAGTGATGCAACACGGAGACCAGGTCCGCCCCGTCATCCATGGTCACGTTGGGACGCGTGGCCAGCACCTGGTCGATGTGCCGGTAGTAGGTGTCCCGGTCCTCGCCGCGCTTGGCGAACACCGGCATGTGCACGTGCTCGACGAGAGCCGCCGCGACGTCGTCCTGCGTCGAGAGCGGATTGCTGGCACAGAGGGCCAGGGACGCGCCGCCGGCCTGCAGCGTTCGCATGAGGTTCGCGGTCTCGGTCGTGACGTGCAAACACGCTGCGATGCGCAGGCCTTTGAGAGGTTGCTCGTGGGTAAACCGCTCTCGGATCAGGCGGAGGACCGGCATCTCGGCTTCCGCCCACCCGATGCGCTGCCATCCTTGTTTGACGAGGCTCAAATCCTGAATGTCCGATTGCACCGTTCGCCCCTTCCCTTCTCCAATCCATGGATGTACGTGAGACGCTTTATTATATTCCCATATACCTGTAGAGTTCGACAGACTTCGAAAAATCCTTACTTTTCAAGGCGAATCGGGCGTGGACACCCTCATGACGCCCGCCGAACAAATATGCCTGAGAAGTATTGACGGTGACGAAGTGCGACAATGCCCCACAAGATTGCGACCGGGACCGCCAATGGCAGGCCATCCGGATACATGAGGAGATGAAAGAGCACGATGTTCACGATCACGGGGCCAAGCAGAACGAGCGCCAGTGGCACGTAGCGGTTCACCAGCAGCAGTACGCCGCCGGCGAGTTGCAGCGCGGATACAACGAGGTCGTAATGTGACTGTATGAGGAGGCTCAGGAACTGGCCTGCCGGCCCCGAAGGCAAAGACCCCGGGATGAAGTTCAAGAACCCATTCAGGCCAAATACAAGGAAGACCAGGCCAAGGAGCATGCGTGCGATCAACGCTGCGATGTTCATGCAATCCCCTTTCCAAAGCAACTGTCAAGGGAGGGTTCTCCTCCACCCGAACAGAACCCGCCTGACATCTCGAGTCACCGACCAAAGGGGGTGGGAGCGATGCGCCGGCAGGTGCGGGGAGCGGTGTTCGCTATCATGTTTGCCGGGACGGGCATCCTGGGCGGTGTCATCGTTCCGGGGAGCGCCCAATCCACCAACATTGTTCGCGAGGGCACCATCAAGGGCGTGGGAGGCGACGGCATCACGGTCGCCGTGACGGGAGCCGGCGTCACCCCCGTGAAGGTCTCCCCCACGACCTTCCTCATCGGCCGCCGGAGAGCGTCCCTTGAGAGCATCAAACCGGACGACTTCTTGGCGGTCACCGCAAAGCGGGAGGACAATGGGACACTCACCGCGATCTTGATCAACATCCTCCCACCCGAATATAGGGGGCGGTCTCGTGAAGGCCAGTTTCCCATGGATTCGGGGAACGTCATGACGAACGCCACGGTGATGGAGTACGCGGCCCGGGTCGAGAACCGTATGCTGTACCTGAAGTACAAAGACGGCGC
>DASSXJ010000300.1 GCA_035703895.1 bacterium
GGAGATGGTGATGCCGGGGGACAACGTGACGATGGAGGCGGCGTTGATCACGCCGATCGCGTTGGAGGAAGGGCAGCGGTTCGCGGTGCGGGAGGGGGGCCGGACGGTGGGCGCGGGGGTCGTGGCCAAGATCCTCGACTAGCCCAGTCCGAGAGGAGCGGGGGATGGCGCAGAAGATTCGGATCAAGTTGAAGGCCTACGATCACAAAGTGCTCGACCAGTCCGCGGAAAAGATCGTGGATACGGTCAAGCGGACCGGCGCGCGGATCTCGGGTCCCGTCCCGCTCCCCATCGACCGCAACATCTACTGCGTGATCCGCTCACCGCACATCGACAAAGAGTCGATGGAGCACTTTGAACTCCGGACCCACAAGCGCCTCATCGATATCCTCGAGCCGACCCCGAAGACCGTGGACGCCCTGATGCACCTCGACCTGCCCGCGGGCGTCGATATCGAGATCAAACTGTGATGGCTGCGCTGCTGGGGAGGAAACTCGGCATGACCCAGGTGTTCGACGAGGCGGGGAACGTCGTGCCCGTGACCGTCGTCGAGGCCGGGCCCTGCACGGTGGTAGGCGTGCGCACACCGGCTCGGGAAGGGTATGCCGCGGTGCAGCTGGGCTACCAGGAGGTCGCGGAGACGAAGGTGGGCAAGCCCCTCCGCGGCGTCTTCAGCCGAAAAGGACTGCGGCCCTACCGCGTCATTCGCGAGGTGCCGCTCGGTGAGGGCGAGCAGCTCGAGGTGGGGCAGTCGATCAAGGCCGACGTGTTCGCGAAGGGTGATCGGGTAGACGTCGTCGGCGTGACCAAGGGCAAGGGATTTTCGGGGACGATCAAACGGCACAACTTCGGCGGCCAGCGGGATTCCCACGGCGTCAGCCTGATGCACCGCGCGGTCGGCAGCATCGGGTCGAGCAATATCGCCCGCGTGTTTCGCGGCAAGCGCATGCCCGGGCGTCTGGGGGGCACGCGGGCCACTGTTCGGGGCCTCGACGTGGTGCGGGTGGATCTCGAGCGGAACGCGCTCCTGATCCGGGGCGCGCTGCCGGGTCCCCGCGGGAGCCTCATTCTGATCCGGAAAGTAGGGACGGCGCGCGCATGAGCACGGTCGCGGTCTACGATATGCAGGGGAAGCGCACCGGGGAGGTCGCGTTGCCGGCGGCGCTCACCCGGAAGCCCCACACGGTCGTGCTGCACGAAGCCCTGGTGTGGCAGCTCGCCGGCCGCCGGCGCGGCACCCACGCGACCAAGACCCGCGGCATGGTCGCCCGGAGCACGCGCAAGCTGTACCGTCAGAAGGGGACCGGCCGGGCCCGACACGGCGCGCGGGGCGCTCCGCTGTTCGTGGGCGGCGGTATTGCCTTTGGGCCGCACCCCCGCTCGTACGCCTTCCGGCTGCCCAAGCGGATCCGCCGGCTGGCCCTGCAGTCGGCGCTCGCGGCGAAAGCCGCGGCCGGGCGGTTCGCCGTGCTCGACCGCCTGAGCCTCGAGCAGCCGAAGACGCGGCTCCTCGCGGGTCTCGTCCGCGAGATCGGCGGGGCTGGGGCGTCCGAGCGGCGTGGGGTCGTGCTGTTGATCACGGCCGGATCGGAGCCCGCAGTGACGCGCGCGGCCGCGAACCTGCGAGCGCTTCGCGTGCTGCCGGCGACCGCGCTGAACGTCCACGCGATCCTCGCGTGCGAACATCTGCTCGTGACCCAGGACGCGCTCGCGAGGATCACCGAGGCGTTCGCCCAATGAACGATCCCCGAGAGGTCATCCGGCGTCCGATCGTGACCGAGAAGAGCATGCGCGGGACCACGATCGGCAAGTATACGTTCGAGGTGAATCGGACCTCGCCCAAGCCCGTGATCCGGGACGCCGTGCAGCGGCTGTTCGGGGTCAAGGTCACGAAGGTGAACGTGATCGCGATTCCCGGCCGCCAGCGCCGGCGCGGACAGCATCACTACCGGCAGCCCGGGCTGCGGAAGGCGATCGTGACCTTGGCCGAGGGCGACAAGATCGACCTGGAGAAGCTTGGCTAGTCCGCAGCGTTATCGCGGGCGAGCGATGCTGGACCGAGCGGAGGCTTGAGGTCATGGGCGTGAAGAAGTTCAAGCCAATCACCCCCGGGCGACGGTTCATGACCGTCTCCACCTTTGAGGACATCACCTCTACCGAGCCCGAGCGCGGGCTGCTCCGTCCGCTCATCTCCCGAGGCGGGCGGAACGCGCAGGGCAAGTTGACCGTCCGGCATCAGGGCGGTGGGCACAAGCGCCGGTACCGGCTGATCGATTTCAAGCGGACCAAGGACGGGATCGCCGCGCGGGTCGCCAGCATCGAGTACGATCCGAACCGATCCGCGCGCATCGCGCTCGTCCACTACCGCGACGGCGAGAAACGGTACATCTTGGCCCCGGTCGGCCTGGGCGTGGGGGATGTGGTGGAGTCGGGTCCCAAGGCGGAGATCAGGCCGGGGAACGCGCTGCCTCTCCGTGCGATCCCCTTGGGCACGACCGTGCACAACCTCGAGTTGCAGGTGGGCCGGGGAGGACAGCTCGTGCGCAGCGCCGGCGGAGCCGCGCAGCTGATGGCCAAGGAGGGGGAGTACGCGCAGGTCCGGCTGCCCTCCGGCGAGGTGCGGATGATTCACCTCGACTGCCGCGCGACGGTGGGCCAGGTGGGCAATCTCGATCACGAGTCGATCAGCGTGGGCAAGGCCGGCCGCTCGCGCTGGATGGGCTGGCGCCCGTCCGTGCGCGGCGTGGTGATGGATCCCTCCAGCCACCCGCACGGCGGGGGTGAAGGGAAATCGCCGATCGGCATGCCCGGCCCGGTTACCCCGTGGGGGAAGCCGACGCTCGGGTACAAGACCCGGAAGACCAAGCCGAGCGACAAGTTCATCGTGAAGCGGAGGAAATAGGATGCGTGCGCGGATCGGGGGCAGCTGAGCATGGGCCGGTCCATCAAGAAGGGCCCGTTCGTCGACAGCCACCTGCTGGACAAGGTGCGGGTGCTCAACAAATCCCGTGAGAAGCGGGTGATTCGGACCTGGTCCCGCCGGTCGACGGTGGTGCCGGAGATGGTGGGCCATACGATCGCGGTGTACGACGGGCGGAAGCACGTGCCGGTCTACGTCACAGAGAACATGGTCGGGCACAAACTCGGAGAGTTCTCTCCGACGCGGACGTTCAAGAGCCACGGGGCGCGGGTGGAGAAGACGACCTCGGTGAAGCCCGCGGGTCCGAGTGCCCCGGCCGCGACCCCGGCCGCGGCGCCGCCGGCGTCGTGAGGGAGGATCCGCGATGGACGTGAAGGCCGTTGCCCGGTACGTGCGCATCTCGCCGCGGAAGGTCCGTCCGGTGATGGCACTGATCAAGGGCAAGGGGGTCGATGAGGCCCTCGCCGTGCTCCGGTTCTCGCCCAACCGGGCCTCCGAGGCGGTGGCGAAGGTCGTCAAGTCGGCGGCCGCCAACGCCGAGAACAACCTGGAGCTCGCGCGGGACACGTTGCGGGTCGCGCAGGCGTTCGTCGACAGCGGCCCGAGCATCAAGCGGATGCAGGCGCGGGCGCGGGGTCGCGCGGACGTGATCAAGAAGCGCAGCAGCCATATCACGATCGTCGTCCAGGGCGAATAGGGAGGCGCGCGGTGGGACAGAAGATCCACCCGATTGGACTGCGGCTCGGCATCATCAAGGATTGGGAGTCGAAGTGGTACGCGGAAAAGAACTTTCCCGACCTCATCCAGGAAGATCAGACGCTGCGCCGGCACATCAAGAAGAAGCTGGGCCGCGCGGGCATCTCGCGGATCGAGATCGAACGGACCGCCAACCGGGTGCGGATCACCATCCACTCGGCCCGGCCCGGGATCATCATCGGCCGTGGCGGGACGGGGATCGATGCGTTGAAGAAAGAGCTGGACGCGCTCACGGGAAAACAGATTCAGTTGAACGTCCAGGAAATCCGCCGCGCGGAACTCGAGGCCACCCTCGTCGCGCAGAACGTGGCCAGCCAGCTCGAACGCCGGGTGGCGTACCGGCGGGCGATGAAGCAGGCGGTGGCGAGGACGCTGCGGAGCGGGGCCAAGGGGATCCGCATTTCGTGCAGCGGCCGGCTCGCGGGCGCGGAGATCGCCCGGTACGAGTGGTACCGGGACGGCCGCGTGCCCCTGCAGACGCTCCGCGCCGATATCGATTTCGGGGTGGCCGAGGCCCTGACGACTTACGGACGGATCGGGGTCAAGGTGTGGATCTACCGCGGGGATGTCTTGCCGGAGCGCCGCCGTCCCGGCGAGCTGCGCGGCCGTCCGGGGGAGACGGTGGTGCTCCCCTCGCGCATGCCGCGGGTGACCGTGCAGAGGAGGGCTGAAGCCCATGTTGATGCCCAAGAGAGTGAAGTTTCGTAAGGCGCATCGGGGGCGGATGCGCGGCGAAGCCCAGCGGGGAGCGTCGGTGGCATTCGGGGAGTTCGGCCTCCAGGCCCTGGATCGAGGATGGGTGACGTCCCAGCAAATCGAGGCGTCCCGGCGCGCGGTGACCCGGTTTATCAAGCGCGGCGGCAAGCTGTGGATCCGCATCTTTCCGGACAAGCCGGTCACCAAGAAGCCGGCCGAGACACGGATGGGCAGCGGCAAGGGCAATCCGGAACTGTGGGTGGCCGTGGTCCGTCCGGGTCGCGTGATGTTCGAGCTGGCGGGGGTGACGGAGGAGATCGCCAAGGAAGCGCTGACGCTGGCCGGACACAAACTGCCGATCAAGACGCGATTCGTGCAGCGCATTGAGGGGCAACTATGAGCGTCGGGGATCTCCGCGAGCTGGGGGCGCCCGAACTCAACAAGCGGCTGGGGGAAGCGCGGCAGGAACTCTTCAATCTCCGCCTCCAGCGCGCGTCGGGGAAGCTGTTGAACCCGGCCCGCGTGGTGGCCGTACGGCGGACCGTCGCCCGCCTGCTGACGGTGTTGCGCGAGCGCAACGAGGAAGAAGGAGTGGCGAGATGACCGAGGGGGGACGTTCGGCCCGGAAGACCCAGGTGGGGACCGTCGTGAGCGACGCGATGCAGAAGACGGTCGTGGTCGAGGTCCAGCGCCGCGGCCGCCACCCGTTTTACAAGAAGATCATTCGGCATACCCGCCGGTTCAAGGCGCACGATGAGGCGGGCGACGCGCACGTCGGCGACAAGGTGCTCATCGCGGAGACCCGGCCGCTCAGCAAGGACAAACGGTGGCGGGTCGCCGAGGTGCTGGAGCGGGCGCGATGATCCAGAACTACACCCGGCTGCGGGTGGCCGACAATACGGGCGCTCGGGAGATCATGTGCATCCGGGTGCACGGCGGCTCCAGGCGCCGGTATGCGGGCATTGGGGATGTGATCGTGGCGACGGTCAAGCAGGCCATCCCCAACAGCGCCGTCAAGAAGGGCGAGGTGGTGCACGCGGTGGTGGTTCGGACGACCAAGCCGATGCGGCGGCCCGACGGGTCGTACATCCGGTTCGACGACAACGCCGCGGTGTTGATCACCGACCAAAACAACCCGCGGGGCACGCGCATCTTCGGGCCCGTGGCGAGAGAGCTGCGCGAGAAGCAGTTCATGAAGATCATCTCGCTCGCGCCGGAGGTCTTGTGATGCGGACGTCGATTCACGTCAGGCGCGGGGACACCGTCGAGGTGATCACGGGTAAGTACCGCGGCAAGCGGGGTAAGGTGCTCCGGGTGGTTCCCAAGCACGGCCGGATCATCGTGGAGGGGCTGATGGTGGCCAAGCGCCACATGAAGCCCACCGAGAAGATGCCCGCGGGCGGGATCGTGGAGAAAGAGATGCCGTTTGTGGCGGGCAAGGCGATGCTGGTGTGTCCGCGGTGCGGCCGGGCCGTCCGGTTCGGGCACCGCGTCCTGGACGACGGCACGAAGGTCCGGATCTGCCGGCACTGCGGCGAGATCATCGACAAGGCATAGGGGAGTGCCGATGGCACGGTTGCGCGAGCGGTACAAGAACGAGATCGTGGCGGACCTGAAAAAGCGCGTGGGGTACACCAACGTCATGCAGGTGCCGCGGGTGGAGAAGGTCGTCATCAACATGCGCGTCGCGGACGCCCTCCAGGACCAGCGGCATTTGGACAAGGCGGTCGAGGAGTTGACGCTGATCAGCGGCCAGCGGCCCGTGATCACCCGGGCCCGCCGGTCGATCGCCGCGTTCAAGCTGCGGGCAGGGAACCCGATCGGCTGCAAAGTGACGCTTCGCGGTGAGCGGATGTATGAGTTCCTGGACAAACTCTTCAGCATCAGCCTGCCCCGGATCAAGGACTTCAAGGGGCTCTCCACGCGCTCGTTCGACGGCCGCGGCGGGATGAACATCGGGGTGCGGGAGCAGTTGATGTTTCCGGAGATCGAGTACGACAAGGTGGACAAGATTCGAGGGATGGACATCACGATCGTGACGACGGCGCGGACGGACGAGGAAGCGCGCGAGCTGCTCCGGTCACTCGGGCTGCCGATCCGCGAGGGGGCGAGTTAACGGGATGCCCAAAAAGGCGCTGCTTCTGAAGTGGCGGAAACCGGCGAAGTTCAAGGTCCGCCGGTACAGCCGGTGCCGGAACTGCGGCCGGCCGCGGGCGGTGTTCCGGAAGTTCGGGTTGTGCCGGATTTGCCTCCGGACCCTGGCCCACCGCGGCGAGATCCCGGGTGTGGTGAAAGCGAGTTGGTGAGGTGAAGCAGTGGGTGTGATCACAGATCCCATCGCGGATATGCTGACGAGGATCCGGAACGCCCTGGTGGCGCGGCATCCTCAGGTCTCGATGCCCAGCTCGCGCATGAAGCTCGAGATCGCCAAGATCCTCAAGACCGAAGGGTTCATCGCCGATTATCACCTGGACAAGACGGCTCCCGACGTGATCCGGATCTCCCTCCGGTACGGCGAGCGCAAGGAGGGCATCATCACCGGCCTGAGGCGGGTCAGCCGCCCTGGGCTCCGGATCTACGCGCGCCGCGCCGAGCTGCCTCGAGTCCGCGGCGGGCTCGGCGTAGCGATCGTCTCGACCAGCCGGGGGATCATGACCGATCGTGAGGCCCGCAAGGCGGGAATCGGAGGCGAAGTGTTGTGCTTCGTCTGGTAATGGGAGGGCGGTTCGATGTCGCGAGTTGGTAGGCTGCCGATTGGGATCCCGGCGGGGGTCGAGGTGGCGGTCGACGGACAGGTCGTCCGGGTGAAGGGGCCCAAGGGGGCGCTCGAGCGGACCGTGCACGACGCGATCCGGGTGGCGGTGGAGGACAAGCGGATCATCGTCACGCGACAGAGCGACGATCGGTCGCATCGGGCGCTTCACGGGTTGACGCGCGCGCTCGTCGCCAACATGGTCAACGGGGTCACGAAGGGCTATCAGATCGAGCTGGAGATCCAAGGGGTCGGCTACCGGGCCCAGAAGCAGGGCCAGAACCTGGCCATTCAGGTCGGGTACTCCCACCCCGTCGAGATCACGCCGCCCAAGGGGGTAACGCTCGACGCGCCCCAGCCCACCCGCATCGTGGTGGGCGGGATCGACAAGGAGCAGGTCGGGCAGCTGGCGGCGACCATCCGCGCGATTCGCGAGCCCGATCCCTACAAGGGGAAAGGGATTCGGTATCTCGGCGAGCGGGTCCGGCGCAAGCCTGGGAAGGCCGGGAAGGCCACCGTTGGCGCGGCCAAGTCCTGAGAGGGTGGGCGATGATTAAGCACAAGGACCGAAACGAGTCTCGCCGGAGGCGGCATCTGAGAATCCGCCGATCCGTCCGGGGCAAGGCGGATCGGCCGCGGTTGTCGGTGTTCCGGAGCCTCGCCCACATCTACGCGCAGGTGATCGACGACCACCGGCAGGCCACGCTCGTCGCGGCGTCGTCGCTGGATCCCGAGATCCGCACGGAAGCGTCGAACGCGAAGAAGACCGAAGCCGGCCGTCTCGTGGGCCGTCTGATCGCCCGGCGGGCGAAGGAAAAAGGCGTCGGGCGCGTCGTGTTCGACCGAGGCGGGTATCTGTATCACGGCCGCGTCAAGGCGCTGGCCGAGGGGGCCCGCGAGGGCGGGCTGGAGTTTTAGGAGGCGCGCATGCCGAGGACGAAGGGCAAGGGGAAAGGCAAGGGGGCCAAGGCCAAGAAACTGCGGAAGATCGAGGCGCCGCCGGCGCAGAAACCGGCCGGGCTGGAGTATCTCCACCGGCGGGTCAGCGCGGACGCGATCAACCTGACGACGGAGCGGGCGATATGGATCAACCGCGTGGCCAAAGTGACCAAGGGCGCCAAACGGTTCAACTTCAGTGCCCTCGTCGTGGTCGGGGATGAGCACGGCCACGTCGGCATCGGGCTCGGCAAGGCCGGCGAGGTGCCGGATGCGATCCGGAAGGGCACCGAGGATGCCAAGAAAAACCTGATGGGCGTGTCGCTCGCGGGGACGACGGTTCACCACGACATCGTGTCCACGTTTGGGGCGGCCAAAGTCCTGCTGCGTCCGGCCGCGCGCGGGACCGGGGTCATCGCCGGAGGGCCGGTGCGCGCGGTGCTCGAGGCGGCGGGGGTGCGTGACATCCTCACCAAGTCGCTCGGCAGCAACAACCCCATCAATCAGGCGCGCGCGACGCTCAAGGGGCTCTTGGACATCCGGGATCCTCGGGAAGTGGCCAAGTCGCGCAACAAGTCGGTCGAGGATCTGCTGGGCCGGCGGGCGCTCCAGTGGCTGAGCGCGTGACGGCGGGGGGCCAGATGCGCGTGACCCTCCGGCGGAGCCTGATCGGGCGCCCCGAGGTCCAGCGGAGGATCGTCCGGGCCCTGGGCCTTCGCCGGGTGGGCGCCACGCGCGTGCACGCTCGGACCCCGGCGGTGGAGGGGGCGGTCAGGAAAGTCGGGCACTTGGTCAGCGTGGAAGAGGTGGGGCATGGTCGGGATCGGTGAGTTGAGACCCGCCCGCGGCTCCCGACGCCGGCAACGGCGGATCGGCCGCGGAGGGTCCTCGGGGCGGGGCAACACCGCGGGACGCGGCAACAAGGGACAAAAAGCGCGGAGCGGCGGACAGACCCGTCCGGGGTTCGAAGGCGGCCAGCTGCCCCTGGTCAAGCGGGTCCCGTATCGCCGCGGCGTCCGCGGCGCGGGCAGCGTGATGACGGGCGGCGGGCCCCGTCCGCGGATGGGGATCGTCAACATCGGCCGGCTCAGCATCTTTCCGCCGGGGACCGAGGTGACGCCCGACGCCCTCAAACAGGCCCGGTTGGTGCAGGAAGACCGGGTGAAGATCCTCGGGACGGGCGAGGTCCCGCATGCGCTGGTCGTGAAGGCGCACGCATTCAGCAAGACGGCGCGGACGCGCATCGAGGCGGCCGGCGGCCAGGTGCAGGTGCTGTCATGATTCCAGGTCTGGCCAACATCCTCCGCATCCCGGATCTCCGCCGGAAGTTTCTGTTTACGATCGGGATGCTGGCGATCTTCCGGTTGGGATCGCACATTCCCGTGCCCGGTGTGGACGTGGCGCGGCTGCAGTCCCTGTTCAACCAGCAGGGCAACGTGTTCGGCTTCATCGACCTGTTTGTCGGCGGCGCGCTGTCGCGATTCGCGCTGTTTGCGTTGGGGGTGTTCCCCTACATCACGGCGTCGATCATCTTCAGCCTCCTCGAAGTAGTCTTCCCCCGGCTGAAGGAGATGCATCGGGAAGAGGGGGAGGCGGGGCGGCGGAAGATCGGGCAGTACACGCTGTACCTCTCGGTCGGGCTCGCCGTGATTCAGTCGGTCGGGCAGATGGTGCTGATCAGGAACCTCGGGGCGATGCCCGACACCCGGCCGCTCGTGCAGGGCCTCGTTGTGGTGACGCTCGTCGCCGGGACGATGGTGCTGACGTGGATGGGCTCGATCATGACCGAGTACGGGATCGGGAACGGGGTGTCGCTCTTGATCTTCGGGGGGATCGTGGCACGGCTCCCCAACCAGCTCTCCCAGACGATCGGATTGGTCAAGGTCGGGGAGGCCTCCATGTTCCGCGCGGTGGCGGACGTGGGCGTCATCATCCTCAGCATCGTGCTGGTCATCATCGTCACCCAGGCCGTGCGCAAGATCCCGATCCAATACGCGAAGCGCATCGTCGGGCGGCGAATGCTCGGAGGGCAGACCACCCACCTGCCGATCCGGATCGCGTCTGCGGGCGTGATCCCGATCATCTTCGCGATCTCCGTCCTGCAGTTCCCGACGACGATCGCCCAGTTCTCAGCGTGGCCGTGGCTCCAACGCTTGGGCAACATGCTGAGCATCAGCAACGTCCTGGGCGCGGCCCTCTACTTCGTCCTGATTATCGTGTTCACGTACTTCTACACGGCCGTCACGTTCGATCCCGAGGACGTGTCCGACAACATCAAGAAATACGGGGGGTTCATCCCGGGCATCAGGCCGGGGCGGCCGACCTCCGAATACCTCACCCGGATCCTCGAGCGGCTGACGCTGGTGGGGGCGCTGTTCCTCGCCCTGATCGCCGTGGGGCCGATCCTGCTGGGACGGTTTACAGGCCAGCTGACGTTGTACCTGACCGGAACGTCGCTCCTCATCGTCGTCGGGGTGGCGCTCGAGACCATGAAGCAGATCGAGGCATATGTGCTGATGCGCCATTACGAAGGGTTCATGAAGTGACGGGCGCGCGATGAACCTCGTCTTCATGGGCCCCCCCGGCGCGGGGAAGGGGACGCAGGCCGAGCTGTTCCAAGAGCGGCACGGGATCCCGCACATTTCCACCGGGGACATGTTCCGGCAGGCCGTGCGCGATGAGACGGACGTCGGGAGACGCGCGCAGGCGTACATGCAGCGGGGGGACCTGGTGCCCGACGAGATCGTCGATGAGATGGTCCGGATCCGCCTCACCAACCCCGACTCCGCGCACGGGTTCATCCTGGACGGGTACCCCCGCACGCTCGGCCAGGCCGAGGCGCTGGACAAGCTGCTCGGCAAACGGGAGCAGAGGCTCCACGCGGTCGTGTCGTTCGAGATCCGCGAAGAGGTTCTGCTCCGCCGCCTGACGGGACGTCGCGTGTGCCCCAAGTGCGGCGCGATTTACCACCTGGATCACAAACCGCCGCGCGTGCCTGGGCGGTGTGACCTGGATGGCACCGAGCTCGTGCAGCGCAAGGATGATGCGATCGACACGGTGCTCCACCGGCTGAAGGTTTTCCGCCAGTGGACGGCGCCGCTCGTGAATCACTACCGGCACAGGGGACTCTATCTGGCGGTGGACGCGGAGCAGGCCGTCGAGGACGTTCATCAGCATATCCTGGCGTTCGTCCGGTCGAGGGCGGGGCGGGGGGCCTGAGAGTGGTGCAGGCGATTATGGTGAAGTCGAAAGAGGACCTCGCGGCGATGCGCCGTGCCGGGCAGGTCGCGGCGCAGGCGCTCGAGACGGTCGTTCAGGCGGTGCAGCCGGGGGTCACGACCCACGACCTCGACCAGATCGCGGAAGACCGGATTCGCCGCCTCGGCGGCGTCCCCTCGTTTCTCGGGTATCGGGGGTTCCCGGCCAGCATCTGCACCTCGGTCAACGACGAGGTCGTCCACGGGATCCCGGGCCCTCGGACGCTTCACGAAGGAGAGATCATCAGCGTGGACCTCGGGGCCGTGGTGGAGGGGTTCCACGGGGATCTGGCGGTGACGGTCCCAGTGGGGAAGGTCTCCGGCGAGATCGACCGTCTCCTCCGGGTGACCCGCGAGGCCCTCGCGATCGGGATCCGTGCCGTGCGGCCAAAGGGACGGCTCGGCAACGTGAGCGCCGCGATCCAGAAGTACGTGGAGGACCACGGGTTCTCGGTCGTGCGGGAGTTTGCGGGGCACGGGATCGGCCGCCGCCTGCACGAGGAGCCGCAGATCCCGAACTTCGGCCGGCCCGGCAATGGGGTGCCCCTGCGGCCGGGCATGACCTTGGCGATCGAGCCGATGGTCAACATGGGCACCGCCGAGGTGATGATGGATCCCGACGGCTGGACGGTGCGGACGCGCGACCACAAGCCGTCGGCCCACTTCGAGCACACCGTGGCGGTTGGTGAGGACGGCCCGATCGTGCTGACTGGACTTCCAGCGGAGGGATCAGTATAATGACTTGTTACGTGCCTCGTCCCGTGCGGAGCGCGCGATGCCGGTGATGGTCGAGGTGGGCGCGGCGAAGGACTTGCTGGGCCGGGTGGCCACCTCGCGGTCGGGGCGCGACACGGGATCCGTGTACATCGTGGTTCGCGTGGAGAGCCCGACCGTCGTGTTCGTGGCAGACGGGCGGGCCCGCAGCGTCTCACGCCCCAAGCGGAAGAACGTGAAGCACCTCGAGTTGGGCGCGCCGGCCGCCGGCCTGGCGGAACGGCTCGGGGCCGGTCAACCACCCACCGATGAAGAGATCCGGGCGGCGATCGGCGCCGGGACCGGCACGGAATAATCGATGGCCAAGAAGGACGTCATCGAGGTCGAGGGGACCATCGTCGAGGTGCTGCCCAACGCGATGTTTCGTGTGGAACTCTCGTCCGGCCACAAAGTGCTGGCGCACATTTCGGGCAAGATGCGGATTCATTTCATCCGGATCTTGCCGGGCGACCGGGTGAAAGTGGAACTGTCGCCCTATGATCCCACACGGGGGCGTATCACGTATCGCTTCCGGTAGCGAGGCGGAGAGAAGGTGGTGGACGGTGAAGGTACGGGCGTCGGTCAAGCGGATGTGCGAGAAGTGCAAGATCGTCAAGCGGGGCAATCGCGTGCTCGTGATCTGCGACAACCCCAAGCACAAGCAGAAGCAAGGGTAGGAGGGACGCATGGCGCGCATCGCCGGGGTCGATCTGCCGCGTGAAAAGCGAGTCCAGGTGGCGTTGACGTATATCTACGGGATCGGCAAGAGCCGGTCCAACGAGATCCTCCAGATCACCGGGGTGAACCCCGATACGCGCGTCCGCGGCCTCACCGACGAAGAGGTGACGCGGCTGCGCGAGGTCATCGATCGCAACTACAAGGTCGAGGGGGACCTGCGCCGCGACGTGGCGATGGACATCCGGCGCTTGGTCGAGATCGGATCGTACCGGGGCCAGCGCCACCGCAAGGGACTGCCGGTACGCGGCCAGCGGACCCGCACAAACGCGCGCACGCGGAAGGGTCCCCGCAAGACCGTCGGCCGGAGCAAAGCGGCAAAGGTGCCGGCGGCGGCCCCGGCCTAGGCGGGTTCGCGGAGACGACTCGGGAGGGCGAGGATGGCGAAGAGCACACGCGGCAAGCGAAGGGAAAAGAAGAATGTGCCCGCGGGGATCGCGCACATTCAGTCGACGTTCAACAACACGGTCGTGACCATCAGCGACCTCCAGGGCAACGTGCTCGCCTGGGCGAGCGCGGGAACCTCGGGGTTCAAGGGCTCCCGCAAGGGGACCCCCTTCGCCGCGGGTCTCGCCGCGGAGAACGCCGCGCGTAAGGCGATGGAGCAAGGCGTGCGCCAGGTCGAAGTGTTCGTCAAGGGGCCCGGGGCGGGTCGCGAGGCGGCGATCCGATCGCTGCAGGCCGCCGGGCTCGAAGTGAATCTGATCAAGGATGTCACGCCCATCCCGCATGATGGATGCCGTCCGCCCAAGCGGCGGCGGGTGTAGCAAAGGAGGCGCCATGGGTCGGTATCACGAGGCGGTCTGCCGGTTGTGCCGTCGGGAGGGCATGAAGCTCTACCTCAAGGGAGAGAAGTGCTACACCGACAAGTGCCCGGTGGCCAAAGATACGACACCTCCCGGGATGCATGGTCCCAGCCGGCGGAAGCCGTCGGACTTCGCGGTGCGCCTGCGGGAGAAGCAGCGCGCGCGCCGGTTCTATGGGGTGTTCGAGGGGCGGTTCAAGCGCTATTTCCAGCTGGCGGCTCGGTCCAAGGGCACCGTGACGGGCACGCAGCTGCTTCAGCTCTTGGAGACGCGGCTCGACAATGTGGTGTACCGTCTCGGTCTCGGCAGCAGCCGCAAGGAGGCCCGTCTCATGGTGGCCCACGGGCATGTCGTCGTGAACGGCCGGCGCGTGACGGTGCCGAGTTACCAGGTCCGGCCGGGATCGGTGGTGGGGGTGGCGCCGGGGAGCCGGGAGCAACCCCGGTTCAAGGCGCTGCAGGGGGCGGCTCCGGGGCGCGGCCTGCCGGGATGGCTGGAGTACAGTGCGGAACGGTTGGAGGGACGGATGCTCACGCTGCCGTCCCGCGAAGATATCGATGTGCCGGTGCAGGAGCAGTTAATCGTTGAATACTACTCGAGGTAGCGCATTCATGGACATGAACATGCTGATAGGAGCCACGGGGTTGCGCGTTCCAAACGGGGGGTTGGGAGAAGTGTGGGAGACCACGAAGCCCAAGATCGAGTACGCGGAGCTCTCCGATACGTACGGGAAGTTTATCGTGGAGCCGCTGGAGCGAGGATTTGGGGTCACCCTCGGCAATGCCCTGCGGCGGGTCTTGCTGTCCTCCATTTCGGGCGCGGCCGTCACCTCGGTCAAGATCGAAAGCGTGCTGCATGAGTTTTCGACCATTCCGGGGGTCGTCGAGGACGTCACCCAGGTGATCTTGAACCTGAAGGAACTGTCGCTGAAGCTCCACAGCGACAAGCCGAAGCTCCTGCGCCTGGAGGTGCGGGGCAAGAAAGACGTGATCGCGGGGGACCTGCAGCCCGACGCCGAGGTCGAGATCCTCAACCCCGATTTGCACCTCGCCACCCTCGACGGGAAGAGCGCGCACCTGGCGATGGAGTTGGTGGTCGAGCGCGGCAAGGGATACGTGCCGGCCGAGCGCCACCGGAAGAGCGAGCACGTGATCGGCGTCATTCCCGTCGACTCGGTGTTCTCGCCTATTCAAAAGGTCAACTATGTGGTCGAAGACACGCGGGTGGGCCACGCCACCGACTTCGACCGGCTCGTCCTGGAAGTATGGACGGACGGGAGCATCCGGCCGGAGGAGGCGCTCCAAGAATCCGCGCGCCTCTTGATCGACTGCTTCCGCCTCTTTGTCGGCACGGCAGTGACGCCCGAGGTCGCCGTGGGGCCGCAGGCGGATGAGGCGAACAAGATGGCCTCGATGCCCATCGAGGAACTCGACCTCTCCGTCAGGCCGTACAACTGTCTCAAGCGGGCCGGCATCAACACGCTGGGAGACCTCCTGCAGCGGACGGAAGAGGAAGTGGTGAACGTCAAGAACTTCGGCCGGAAGTCGCTCGACGAGGTCAAAGAAAAGCTCGCTGCGCTCGGGCTGGAGTTGCGCCGGAGGGGGGCCTGATGGCGCTCGGGCAAAAGGGGCGGCGGCTCGGGCGCGACACCGGGGCGCGATTGGCCCTGTTTCGGGGACTGGTGTCGGCCCTCATCGTCGAGGAGCGTATCGCCACCACGGAGCACAAGGCCAAGGAGACGAAAAAAGTCGCCGACCGGGTGATCGACCTCGCGCTGCGTAACGACCTGCATGCCCGCCGGCAGATCGCGCGGCTGTTGACCGATCGGATGGTGGTGCGGCGTCTCTTCGGGACGATCGTGCCCCGCTATCAAAAGGGACGGGGAGGATACACCCGGATTATCCGGACCGCTCCGCGGCGAGGCGACGCCGCGCCGATGGCCCTGCTCGAGCTTGTGAAGTAGCGGGACGCTCGCCGCCGGCGTCCCGGCCTCTCGATGGTCCCTCCCCTGATCGCGGTCCGGGACCTCCACTACGCGTACCACCCCGGCACGCCCGATTCCACCCCGGCGCTCCAAGGCATCGATCTGGATGTCGCCTCCGGCGAATGCCTCGCCATTATCGGCGGGAACGGCTCGGGCAAGAGCACCCTGGCCAAGCACCTGAACGCGCTGCTGCTGCCCACCTCCGGCGAGGTGCGCGTGGACGGCATCGACACTCGCGATCCGGAGGGCGCGTGGCAGGTCCGCCAGCGGGTCGGCATGGTATTCGAGCATCCGGACAATCAGATCGTGGCCGCGGTCGTCGAAGAGGACGTCGCGTTCGGGTGCGAGAACCTTGGTCTGCCGCCCGCGGAGATCCGTGATCGCGTGGACCGGGCGTTGCAGACCGTCGGCCTCCAGTCCCTACGGCGCCACCCCCCACACCAGCTCTCAGGCGGCCAAAAGCAGCGCGTGGCGATCGCCGGCGTGCTGGCCATGCATCCGCGGTGCCTGGTCTTGGACGAGGCGACCTCCATGCTCGATCCTCAAGGACAGCAGGAGGTGATGGAGACGGCGCTGGGGCTGTGCCGCCGGGACGGGTTGACCTTGGTCCTCATCACCCACACGATGGAGGAGGCGGCCGCGGCGGACCGGATCGTTGTGATGGCCCAAGGGCGGATCGCTCTGGCGGGGGCCCCGGCGGAGGTCTTCGCGCAGGAACGTGAGCTGCGCCGGCTCCGGCTCGAGGCGCCGGAACTCGTACGCCTGGGCCGCGCGCTCGCCGCGGACGGGATCGCCGTGCCTTCCGACCTGCTCACGCTCGATGCGCTCGTCGACGCCCTCGCGCCCCGCCCATGATCCGCTGTGAGCACCTGACATACATCTATGGACGGGGCACGCCGTTTCAGGTGCAGGCCCTCACCGACGTGTCGCTGGAAATCCGCGCAGGGGAGATCGTCGGCGTGATCGGGGCCACCGGATCGGGCAAATCCACGCTGATCCAGCACATGAACGGCCTGCTCCGCCCCGCGAACGGCCGGGTGCTGCTGGACGATGTCGACATCCACGGATCACGCGTAGATCGCCGCCGCATCCGGCAGCAGATCGGCCTCCTGTTCCAGTACCCCGAGCAGCAGTTGTTCGAGGAGACCGTGCTGGCGGACGTGGCGTTCGGGCCGCGGAACTTGGGTCTGACCGAGGAAGACGCCCGCGCTCGGGCCCACCGTGCGCTCGAGCAGGTGGGCCTGCCGCCCGACCGGTTTGGATCCCGCTCGCCGTTCGATCTCAGCGGGGGGGAGATGCGGCGCGCGGCGATCGCCGGGGTCCTGGCCATGGAGCCCCGGATGCTCATTCTGGATGAGCCGACGGCCGGCCTCGATCCGATGGGGAGGCGTGATCTCCTGGACCACGTCCGCCGGCTCCACCGCGACCGGGGGTTGACGGTCGTGCTGATCACGCACAGCATGGACGCGGTGGCGCAACTGTGTGAGCGCCTGTTCGTCCTCGATCGAGGCCGCCTCGTGGCCGAGGGTGCGACGCGGACCGTGTTTGCCGACGCCGCCCGCCTCACGGCGCTCGGGTTGGGAGTGCCACAAGTGACCCGCCTCGCCCACCGGCTCCGGGAGCGCGGGGTCCAGGTCCGGGCAGACTTGTTGACGATCGAGGAAGCCCGAGTCGCCATTCGCGAGGCGCTGGCGGTACGGGGCCGTGGACCTCTTTAAGGGGCTCGTCCTCGGGCAGTACGTCCCAGTGGACTCCATCGTCCACCGCCTCGATCCCCGCACCAAGATCCTGGCCACCGTCTTGCTGCTGGGCGTGCTCTTTGGCGTCGGCGCGTTTGCCGGCCTGGCGCTCCTGACCGCGTTCCTCGGCGGCGTCGCCCTCATCGCGCGGATCGGTCTCCGATATCTCCTCCGCGGGATTCGGCCCCTGTTCTGGCTCCTGGTGTTTGCCGTGGTGCTGCAGGTGTTCTTCGGAGAGGCGGGGGGCCACCCGATCGTCCAGTGGGGCCCGGTCGTGATCACGCGCGAGAACGTTACCCAGGCCGCGTTCTATGGCTGGCGGTTGATTTTGCTGGTCCTGTCCACAACGCTGATGACGCTCGTCACGTCTCCCGTGGAATTCACCGACGGGCTGGAGCGTCTGCTTCGCCCGCTGCAGCGGGTGGGCGTTCCCGCCCACGATCTGGCCATGATGATGACGATCGCCCTGCGGTTCATTCCGACGCTGCTCGAAGAGGCCGAGAAGATCATGAAGGCGCAGATGGCGCGGGGCGCCGAGTTTAGCCGGGGGGGCCTGGTCACGCGCGCTCGGGCGCTGATCCCGCTGCTCGTCCCGCTGTTTGTCAGCGCGTTCCGCCGGGCGGACGCGCTGGCGGTGGCGATGGAGGCCCGGTGCTACCGGGGCGGGGAGGGCCGAACCCGGATGCGCCCCCTCGAGCTGCACGTTCGAGATGTCGTCGCGCTGCTGGTGGTGGTCGCCGCATCTGCCGCGGCGCTCCTCCGTCCGGCGGTCTGGTGATCGTGCCGACGCGGAAATTGGTCCTCGAGTACGATGGGACCGCGTACTGCGGATGGCAGCGTCAGCGGGGGACGGCCGCGGGGGGCGCGCCTTCCGTGCAGGCGACCGTAGAACGGGCCGTGACCGCGGTCACGGGGGAGGTGGCCCAACTCGTCTGCGCGGGCCGGACCGACGCGGGCGTCCACGCGCTGAGCCAGGTTGCGCACCTCGTGATCCAGAGCCGGATCCCCGCGGGCCGGTTCCCCGGGGCCCTCAACGCGTACCTGCCTGCGGATATCCGCGTCCTTCAGGTCGAGGACGTTCCCGACGGCTTCCACGCCAGGTTCGACGCCGTCTCCCGTACATATCGGTACGAGATCCTGAACCGCCCGGCACCGTCGGCGCTGCTGCGCCACCGCGCCTACCACGTCACGGATCCGTTGGACGTCGCTGCGATGCAGCGCGCGTTTTCCCCGTTTCTCGGCCGCCACGATTTTGCCGCGTACCGGGGTGCGGGGAGCCCCACGCGAACGACCGACTGCACGGTCACGGTGGCCGAATGCGTTCGGCGCGGCCCGCGCGTCCGGATCGCCATTACCGCGGATCGGTTCCTCCGGCACATGGTGCGGATGATCGTCGGCACCCTCGTGCGCGTTGGAACGGGCCGGCTCCCTGAGGATGCGCCGGGCCTGTACCTGGGGGGATCCGGCCACCGCGGGACCGGCCCGACCGTACCGGCCCACGGGCTGTACTTGGTGCGGGTGGACTACCCCTCGCGGCAGGCCGTCGGCTCGTGACCGAGTACTTCTTGAAGACGGCGCGTCTTGGATTCGGTCGCTGGTCGATCGATGATCTCCCCCTCGCGCTCGCCCTCTGGGGCGACCCTCGGGTCACTCGGCTCATCGGCGGGCCATTTTCGCACGAAAAGATACAGGAGATACTGACGAGAGAGATCGCGTCGATGCGAGTCCACAATGTTCAGTACTGGCCCCTCTACCTGTTGCAAGGCGGCGCGCACGTGGGATGCGCCGGGCTGCGGCCCTATAAGCCGGAAGACCACACGTATGAGATGGGGTTCCATCTTCGACCTGACTATTGGGGGCGAGGCCTGGCGGTCGAGGCCGGGCTGGCGATTATCGCCTTCGCGTTCGAGACGCTCGGCGCACACGCCCTCTTCGCCGGCCATCACCC